>DRQE01000020.1 GCA_011371515.1 Deltaproteobacteria bacterium | reverse complement strand
TTCACCGATGCAGTTTGTTTACTCTTCTTTGAGCCTTCTTGTCATAAGTTCCATTACCGCATCTCTTGGGGATTTGCTCTCATAGAGTATGTTATAGACCTGCTCTGTTATGGGCATATCCACACCTTTAACCCTTGCAAGCTCTCTTACCGAGCGAGAGGTTCTAACCCCCTCTGCAACCATCTTCATGCCTGAAAGAACCTCCCCAAGGGTTTTGCCTTTGCCTATCTCAAGCCCTACCTTTCTGTTTCTCGAAAGCTCGCCCGTGCATGTAAGGACGAGGTCTCCCATGCCAGATAGCCCGTAAAATGTCTTCTCCTCTGCTCCACATTCCACGCCGAGCCTTACCATCTCCTTAAGTCCCCGTGTTATTAGTGCCGCTCTTGCATTGTTGCCAAGCCCGAGTCCATCTGATATGCCAGATGCTATGGCAACCACATTCTTCAATGCACCACCAAGCTCAACTCCTGTCATATCAGGGTTCGTGTATACCCTGAAAGAAGGGGTTGAAAAGAGCCGCTGTATGCTCTCTGTATACTCGGGAATACCTGCCACACACACAGCGGTTGGCAGCCCGCGGCTAACCTCGCCAGCAAAGGAGGGACCTGAAAGCACCACCACCCGCTGGTGTAGCTCCCTGTCCAGACACTCCTTGAGTATGGCAGAACAGGTAAGGTGAGTTCCTTCCTCTATACCTTTCGATGTGCTAACTATGATGGCATCTTTTCGTATATACTGGGAAGCCTCTGTGAATATGGCTCTTATTCCATGAGAGGGAACCGCACATACAACTATGGGGCTATCTTCAAGAGCCTCTTTAATAGATGTGGTGGGAAGTATGTTATCAGAAAGCCTGACCCCTTTAAGGTAGGCAGGGTTTTCTCTCTTCTCACGGATGAGCTCACAGAGAGAGTTGCTTCTTACCCACAGTCTTACGGACAGTCCCTTTTCCGCCAGAAGGTTGGCAAGGGTTGTTCCCCAGCTTCCTCCACCGATTACTGTCACAGAGCCTGTCATCTACTAAAACCAGGTGCCTTCTTGAGCCTCTTTCTGGTAGAGTTTATACGAATCTTTACTGTATCACTATCGGGATATTCCCGTTCAAGCTCTGTAAGGAGTCCAAGGGCTTCCCTGAGGCTGCCCTGTTTCTCAAGCACCGATGCCTTCCCCAGACGAGCCTCTATGTACACAGGATGCTCCTGATACTCCTCTATAATCCTGTCGTATACACTTATAGCCTTCTCAAGGTTGCCCTCAAGATAATAAGTGTTTGCTATCTGGTAGAGTATCCTTGGGGTCATATCCGGTGAAGCATCGTCTTTCAGGAGTTCCTCCAGTTCCACCCTTGCCTGCTTGAACTCGTTCATCTTTATGTACTCAAGGGCTGTGCTGTAACGATACTCTGGCCTTTTCTCTTTTGCACCGTTCTTTATAAGCCAGTCGTACTGTGTTATCGCTGCCCTGTGGTCTCCGCGTAAGGAGTACAGCCTTGCCATATCTTCGCGTGCCTTTACCGTATATGGACTTTCTGCATAAAGGTTGACCACCATGGCGTAAGAATCCATCGCCTCATCAGGCCTTGCAAGATGGTGGCTGAGTATGTAGCCTATCATGTACTGACTTTTGGGTGCGAACTCACTTTCAGGGTAGAGGTCAACAAACCTTGCGTAATGCTCAAGGGCATCCTCGTATCTGCCATGGCTTAAAAGTTCCTCTGCCTTGAAGAAGAGACTATCCCTGTCAGCACCACTGCAACCCAGAAGAGCTACCACCATGAGGATGTAGAGAGCCCTCTTTGTCATCTTTTACTCCTCTTCTTCTGCTATGTGGGCAATACCTGTAACCATCTCTTCCTTATCTATATCCATGAGTTTCACCCCTTGGGTGTTTCTTCCTATAACGGGCACATCCTTCATGGAGATTCTTATTATCCTTCCCTTGTCTGTGGTAAGCATTATCTCGTCTTCGTCTTTGACCTGTGCTATGCCCACCACATGGCCGTTCTTCTCTGTAACCTTTATGTTTATTATTCCTCTTCCACCTCTTGACTGCACCCTGTACTCAGAGAGCCTTGTCCTCTTACCGTAGCCCTTCTCTGTAACTGTAAGTATGGTCTTGCCATCGTCACACTCTTCCATGCCCACGACGACATCGCCTTCGCAAAGGGTTATGCCCCTTACGCCACGAGCCTGTCTTCCCATGCTGCGCACTTCTTCCTCTTTGAACCTTATGGACATACCCTTCTTGGTGCCGAGCAGTATGTCTTTCCTGCCGTCTGTGAGGGCTGCGCCTATGAGGCTATCGCCCTCATCAAGGGTTATGGCGGCTATACCACCTGTCCTTATGTTTGCAAAGGCTCCAAGTTCTGTCTTCTTTATAACCCCTTTTGCCGTTGCCATTACTATGTAGCAGTCTTCTTTAAACTCCCTTACAGGAAGAGTTGCTGTAATCTTCTCTCCACCGGAGAGTTTCAGAAGGTTCACTATGGGCCTGCCCCTCGTAGCCCTGCCACCCTGAGGGATGTTGAACACCTTGAGAGAGTGAACCCTTCCTTTATCAGTGAAAAACAGTATGTGGCTATGGGTTGATGCCACAAAGAGGTCTGAGACGAAGTCCTCCTCCCTCGTGGTCATACCCATCTTGCCCTTTCCACCACGACGCTGTATGCGGAAAAGGCTAACAGGGTTACGCTTTATGTACCCCCTGTGGGATATGGTTATAACCATATCCTCTTCTGCTATCACATCCTCAAGGGTTATCTCCTCTGTCTTCTCTATTATCTCGGTTCTTCTTTCGTCTCCGTATCTACCTTTGAGCTCTTTCAGCTCATCCACTATGAGTGCCATAAGCAGTTTCTCGCTTGAGAGTATCCTCTCGTACTCGGCAATACGCTTCTTTATCTCCTTGTATTCTGCCAGTATCTTCTCCCT
>DRQE01000019.1 GCA_011371515.1 Deltaproteobacteria bacterium | reverse complement strand
GGTGTTTTCTTTCAAGCTTCGTCACGGGGGCATCCACCAATACAGAGGGGGCATGCTCGCCATCCAGATTCGTGGAGTTCTCTACAGACCATGGGGGCAACCTTTCGATAAAACTTAACGATGTACTCCTCAACAGGCTCTCTTCAGGTGAGGCAAGCCCCTATCCCACCTGCTGTAAGGGTAGATACATCATGCCCGATGGCACCACCGCGTATCCAATAGAAGAGCCTTCGAGCCTCAATGTGCTGGAACTTCTGCCAGAACTCATAGAGGCAGGGGTGTGTGCCTTCAAGATAGAGGGCAGACAGCGCACAAGGGCTTACATAAAAGAGGTTACCCGCATAGTGAGTGAGGCAATAGAAGAGTACGAAAAGAATCCCCATTCCTACAGGGTAAAAGAGGAGTGGCTTAACAAGGCAATAAGAACATTCGAGGGCACAACCCAGACCCTTGCCTGCTACATGGAGAAGTAAATATGGAGCTTACCCTTGGACCAGCCCTTTTCAACTGGAAGAAAGAGGAATTCTTAAGGTTCTACCAGTCCGTTGCAGATAGCCCCGTGGATACCGTCTACATAGGCGAGGTTATATGCACAAAAAGACGGGGGCTTTCCGTAAGGGATATAGAGGAGATAGCAGACGCCCTTAGCAAAAAGGGAAAGAAGGTAATACTTTCAACCCCTGCCATAGTGGCTGGCAGAGAGGAGCTCGACTACATAGAGGCAATCCTTGCGCTGCCATACCCTGTAGAGGCGAATGACATGAGTGTGCTCAATCTGGCAGAGGGCAAGGAGGTCGTTGCAGGACCCCACATCGAGGTCTACAACCATGTGGCGGTGGAGTTTCTTATGGGCTGTGGGGTAAAAAGAATAACCTTCCCCGTGGAACTGCCGGCAGAGACCGTAAGAGACTGCATAGAGAAGACCAGTATATTCGGTGAAATCGTTGCCCATGGAAAGCTACCCCTTGCATTCTCATGGAGATGCTATACCCTGAGGGCAGAGGGGCTCAAACGGAAGGACTGTAGGAACCAGTGCTCCCAGTGGCCAGAGGGGATGGAGATAAAAACCCTGAATGGAGAAAGGGTCTTCAACATAAACGGCACTTCCATACTGAGTGCAAAGCCACTTTCACTGGTGGAGCTTATCTGCCAGATAAGGGCAATGGGTATAAAGGCGTTGAGGATATACCCCCACCACAGCCACACCCCGCACACCCTGAGAATCTATAAAGACGCCATAGAGGGCAACCTCTCGCCAGAGGAGGCAATGGCAGAACTAAGAGACCTCTATGGAGGAGAGGAGTTCGTAAACGGCTGGTTCTTCGGTGGGGCAGGCAAGGATTACCATAACACAAAAATTCAGGAGGTAGGGCAATGGTAGACTTTATCGACAGGGCAATCCTTATAGGGCTGGGCCTTGAGCAGAAGCTGAAAGAGCTCGTCTCGGAGCTCGAAAAGAAGGGAAAAGAGAGCAAGAAAAAGGAAGGCGAAGCGGCTGAAAAGGGCGAAGAGCTCTCAGCCCCGCAGAAGCTCGAAAATGTTATAGTCGAGGATGTAACGAAGACCATAAGGGACATGCTCTCCATACTCAAAGAGGGCAAGGAGCGCCTTACAGGTGTTATATCCTCCTCCACAGAGGACATTGCAGAAAAACTGAACCTTGCAACCCGTGAAGAGCTCGAGATAGTAAAGGAGATGGCACAGGTTGCCCGTGAAAAGGTGGATGAGCTCGAGAAGAAACTCGAAGCCCTTGAGAAGAAGGCAAAGAAACACAAGGACTGAGCCCTTCGGGTAGACTACATTCATGATTCATGCCTTCAGAAACATAATGCGCCTTAACAGGATTGTGACCATCCTTGTCCGTTACGGGTTCGGATGGCTCGTTGCAGAGCTGCGGATAGTGCCCTTTTTCTCGTTCTTCAAGAGGGTCCTCACATGGGGTAGACCTGCAAAGGGGCTTACCACTGCGGAGCGTATAAGGTGTGTGCTCGAAGAGCTGGGCCCTACCTTCATAAAGCTCGGCCAAGTTGCCTCCACAAGGGCTGATATATTCCCGCCAGACATAATAGAGGAGCTCAAGAAACTGCAGGATGCAGTCCCACCGGTGAGTTTTTCAGAGGTGAAGAAGGTGGTGGAGAGGTCTCTAAAGATGCCTCTGAAGAAGGCATTCAAAGATTTTCAGAGAAAGCCTGTGGCATCTGCCTCCATTGCACAGGTACACTATGCAGTGCTTCACGATGGCACAGAGGTGGCAGTAAAGGTAAAACGGCCCAACATAGAGGAGATTATAGATGCAGACCTCTCGGTTATGTTCTTTCTTGCAAAGCTCATATACCGGCACATACCTGCCTCACGGCGCTACAGACCTGTTGAGGTTGTGGAAGAGTTCTCCCGCGTTATACACAACGAGCTTGATCTATCCATAGAGGGCTCCAATGCAACCATATTCGCAAGGATATTCAGGGATGACCCGACCGTTAAGATACCAGCCGTCTACTGGGAGTACACCACACAGGATGTGCTCACCATGGAAAGGGTGGGTGGCATCCCCCTTGACGAGGCAGAAAGAATAAGAGAGAAGGGGCTGGATATAAAAAAGATAGCAGAAAATGGCATAAGGGCTTTCTTCAAACAGGTCTTCGACCACGGTATATTCCACGGAGACCTGCACCCCGGCAACATATTCACCACAGACGAGGGCGTTATAGTCTATGTTGACTTTGGTATCGTTGGAAGACTCGACAGAAGGCTTCGCTACTACCTTGCCACCATGCTTTTCCACCTTGTGCGTCAGGACTACCACAGGATGGCACTCCTTCACCGTGAGATGGGTCTTATAGGCAAGGATGTGGACATATTCGAGTTCGAAAATGCCCTGCGAGACATTGCAG
>DRQE01000018.1 GCA_011371515.1 Deltaproteobacteria bacterium | reverse complement strand
GTTGACTTCAACCTGCCGAGAAGATTTAATATAAGCTACAGAAACGAGGAGGGTAATCCATCGCAGCCCATAATGATACACAGGGCGTTGATGGGGTCTGTAGAGAGGTTCTTTGGCTGTCTTATAGAGCATTATGCAGGGGCTTTCCCTGTGTGGCTTGCTCCTGTGCAGGTGGTAGTACTCTCTGTTACAGAAAGAAACATAGAGTATGCAGAGGGTGTCTACAGAAAGCTTCTTGAACATGGGATAAGGGCAGAGCTCGATAAAAGGAACGAAACCCTTGGGTTCAAGATAAGAGAGGCAAGGCTTAGAAGAATCCCCTTCATGGTGATAACAGGCGATAAGGAAGAAAAGAGCGGGCTTATCTCGCCACGCTCAAGAGAGGAAGGGGAGCTTGGAAGTATGAGGGTGGAAGAATTTCTCCGCCACATAGAAGAGAAGAACAGACCCATAGAAGGAGGTGGCGACTTATAGCAAAACCTGGAGGAAGAACAGCTGGCCAGTTGAGGGTCAACCGTATGATAAGGGCACCAAAGGTGCGCCTTATCGACGAGAATGGAAAACAGGTGGGCATATTGCCTCTGAACGAAGCCTTAAGGATGGCAGAGGATGCGGGGCTTGACCTTGTGGAGGTCTCTCCAACCGCTGACCCGCCCGTGTGCAAGCTCATGGACTACGGTAAGTACAAGTACATGATGCGCAAGAAGGCACACGAGGCGAAGAAGAAACAGAGCATCATACATGTAAAAGAGGTAAAGCTGAGCCCCAAGACAGAAGAGCATGATCTTCAGTTCAAACTGCGCAACATAAAGCGCTTTCTTGAGCACGGAAACAAGGTGAAGGTTGCCATCTTCTTCAGGGGTAGAGAGATTACCCACCCTGAACTGGGTGTGGAGATGCTCAAACGCGTTACCGAGGAAATAAAGGATTACGGTGTGGTTGAGCAGGAGCCAAAACTTGAGGGCAGAAACATGAGCATGCTCATCGCACCCCATCCATCCAAATAAGGATAAATCACAAAAAAGGAGAGACGGAGCTTATGCCGAAACTCAAGACAAATAAAGGTGTAGCAAAAAGATTCTCTTTTACAGCCAAGGGGAAGATTAAACGCAGAAGGTCTGGGCTTCGCCACATACTCACCAAGAAGTCTGCCAAGAGGAAACGCAGGCTTGCTTCCCCAGCACTTGTGGCAGCCACAGATACGAGGGCAATAAAGAGACTTCTGCCCTACGGTTAAAAAAGTAAAACCCTTTTAGAAAGGAGAGGTTCAGGATATGCCAAGGGTAAAAAGAAGTGTGCACGCAAAGAAGAAGAGAAGAAAGATACTGAAGCACGCAAAAGGCTATGTGGGTGCAAGGGGACGCCTCTACCGTATAGCCACAGAGGCGGTGGAGAGAGGCTGGTGTTATGCCTATGCACACCGTAAGAGAAAGAAGCGTGATATGCGCAGGCTCTGGATAGCACGCATAAATGCCGGAGCAAGGCTCAACGGGCTTACCTATAGCAGACTCATAGATGGGCTCACCAAGGCAGGGGTTAAGATAAACAGAAAGGTGCTCGCCCATATGGCAGTCAGTGACCCCGAAGGGTTCGCACACATAACATCTATTGCCAAAGCCTCGCTTTCATGATGAAGGAGAGACTGGAAAGACTCAGAGAAGAGCTTCTCGGTGAGCTGAAAGGGGTTAAAAACGAGGCTGAACTGTTAACCATAAAGAAAAAATACTTTGGAAGAAAAGGTCCTCTTGCCTCGCTCATAAAAGAGCTCGCAAAACTGCCCCCCTCTGAAAGACGCTCTACTGGGGAGGCTATAAACAAAGTAAAGAAAGAGATAGAAGACAAGATAGATGCACTCCTTTCAGAGTATCACCAGAGGGCGAAACAGGAACGGCTCAATAAGGAGCGCATCGATGTCACCCTTCCGGGTAGAAGGCTCCCAAGGGGCACACTGCATCCCATAACACAGGTGCTCGGTGAGATAGAGGATATATTCCTCTCACTCGGGTTCGAGATAGCAGAGGGTCCGGAGGTGGAGCTTGACTACTACAACTTTACAGCCCTCAACATACCACCAGAGCATCCTGCAAGGGATATGCAGGATACATTCTATATTGATAAAGAGATACTCCTGAGGACACACACATCACCTGTGCAGATAAGGGTTATGGAAAAGCAGAGCCCCCCACTAAGGGTTATAGCCCCGGGGGCTGTCTACAGGAGAGACTCTGACCTTACACACACACCCATGTTCCATCAGGTAGAAGGCTTCATGGTGGACAGGGCAGTATCTTTTGCAGACCTCAAGGGTGTGCTCACATATTTTCTGAGAAACCTCTTCGGAGAGAAGACAGCCATAAGGTTCAGGCCAAGTTTCTTTCCCTTTACAGAGCCCAGTGCAGAGGTGGACATAGAGTGTGTCATGTGTGGTGGCAAGGGTTGCAGGGTCTGTAAGGAAAGCGGCTGGCTCGAGGTGCTCGGCTGTGGCATGATACATCCAGAGGTATTCAGGGCTGTAAGATACAACCCCGAGGAGTTCACAGGCTTTGCCTTTGGCCTTGGGATAGAGAGGATAACCATGCTTCTTTACGGTATAGACGACATAAGATTGTTCTTCGAAAACGATATAAGATTCTTAAGCCAATTTTAGGTGCCATGCTTTACAGTATCAACTGGTTGAAAGAATACGTGGATATCGAGATAAGCCCCGAGGAGCTTTCAGAAAGGCTCACCATGGCAGGGCTTGAGGTGGAAGAGTGCCGAAAAGCAGAGCCATCTGTAAAAGGGGTGGTAACAGCAGAGATACTCAAGATAGAAAAACACCCCAATGCAGATAGACTAACGCTCTGCAAGGTTCGCAGCACCGGCGGAGAGTATTCCATCGTGTGTGGTGCTCGCAACATGAAAGAGGGCGATAAAGTAGCCCTTGCCCTTCCCGGTGCAAGGCTTCCATCAGGTATAGCCATAAACAAGGCAAAGATAAGAGGGATTATATCAGAAGGTATGATGTGCTCCGAAGAGGAGCTGGGGCTTGCGCAGAAGTCCAAAGGGATAATGATACTTCCGCCAGACACCCCCGTGGGGCTCGATGTGGCAGAACTTCTCGGGCTTGACGACTATGTGATTGATGTGGCTATTACCCCGAACAGGGGAGATTGCTTGAGTATTATAGGGCTTGCACGGGAGATAGGGGCTGTCACGGGTAGCCCATTCAGAGAGATAAGCATAAGTGTAAAGGAAGAGGCAAAGGATGTTGGAGACTACATAACCGTTGACCTTAGAGAGCCTGCTCTATGCCGAAGGTATACCGCAAGGGTTGTGGAGGGGATTAAGGTTTCGGACTCCCCCGTGTGGCTTAAAAGAAGGCTTGAACTTTGTGGAATAAGGCCCATAAACAATGTGGTGGATGCCACAAACTATGTGATGCTGGAGATGGGCCAGCCACTTCATGCATTCGACCTTGAGAAACTTAAAGGCAGAACCCTCGTTATAAGAAGGGCTGAGAAGGGCGAGACCATAAAGACCATAGACGGTAAAGAGAGAACGCTCGATGAAGAGATGCTCCTTATAGCAGACTCCGAGGGACCACAGGCAGTTGCAGGTGTTATGGGTGGTGAGCACTCAGAGGTGACAGAGAAGACCACGACCATAGTGCTTGAGAGTGCATGGTTCGAGCCCTCTTCAGTAAGGAAGACATCTAAGAAGCTTTCTCTTTCCACAGATTCTTCTTACAGGTTCGAACGGGGTGTTGACATAGAGGCTGTGGGAAAGGCTCTTGACAGGGTGGCAGCCCTTGTTGCCGAGCTTACAGGTGGCAAGGTGGCAAAGGGCTCCATAGACATATATCCTGAAAAGTTCACCCCCTGCACAATAAGCCTCAAGCCAGAAAGGGTTGAAAGAAGCCTCGGCATAGAGGTGAAAAAAGAGGAGATAACAGAGATACTAAAGGCACTCTCCATGAGGGTGGAAGAGAAGGAAGGATGCCTTGAGGTTACACCGCCATCGTTCAGGCAGGACATAAAGTGCGAGGCAGACCTTATAGAAGAGGTGGCAAGGCTCAAGGGCTACGATGCAATACCACTGGCGATGCCTGTATCCACCATAAAGACCCGCAGACCTTCGCCATCTTTTGCCACCCGCAGGAAGATAGCCTCCATACTTACGGGTCAGGGATTTACGGAGGTGATAAACTACAGTTTCATATCTCGCCAGTGCTTCGAGCTCTGTGGAGATAAGGACAGGCCGGGGGTTTTCATAATGAACCCGCTCACAGAGGAGCAGGTGGTTATG
>DRQE01000017.1 GCA_011371515.1 Deltaproteobacteria bacterium | reverse complement strand
ACCACTACTGCCCTGTTGAAGCCATAGAGATACGGGATAACCCCACAAGGTTTCGTCCAAATGCATACTGGTCGTACAATCACATAAGAAATATAAAGAAGCAGGCTGAAACAGGCGGTATGCCCCTTACAGGCATGGGTAGCGATAGAGAGCAGCCAATAATATTCGACCACCTGCTGCTCGATGCCTGTCAGGTGACCAACCCATCGATAGACCCACTTCGTGAGCCCATGGAGCTTCGGACCTATCTGGGCAGAAAGCCCGATAAGGTGGAGATAGAGGTGGGCACTGATGGCAGGCCAAGGCTTAAAGAGAAGCTGCCGCCACAGATAAAGCTCGAGGCACCTTTCATATTCTCACCCATGTCCTATGGCTCTATAAGCCTTAATGCTCAGAAGGTGCTCGCCATGGCTGCCAAAGAGTGCGGTATACTTATGAACACAGGTGAGGGTGGCCTCCATGAGGACCTTCTTCCCTATACATCGAACATTATCGTGCAGGTTGCCTCTGGCCGTTTCGGTGTGAACCCTGACTATCTCAACGCAGGGGTTGCCGTGGAGATAAAGATTGGTCAGGGTGCAAAGCCGGGTATAGGCGGACATCTTCCGGGCGAGAAAATACCACAGGAAGTGGCAAAAACAAGGATGATACCCATAGGCACCGATGCACTCTCGCCCGCACCCCAGCACGATATATACTCGATAGAAGACCTGCGCCAGCTCATCTATGCAATAAAGGAGGCAACAGGCTACAAACCGGTCTCCGTAAAGATAGCCACGGTGCACAATGTGGCAGCCATAGCCTCTGGTATAGTGAGGGCAGGTGCAGACATGGTGTATCTCGACGGTTTCCGTGGTGGCACAGGCGCTGCACCCACCGTCATAAGAGACCATCTGGGTATACCCATAGAGCATGCCATAGCAGCAGTGGACGATAGACTCCGCCAAGAGGGAATAAGGAATCAGGCATCCATCATAGCAGCTGGTGGAATACGCAGTGCTGCAGACGCTGCGAAGGCAATAGCCCTTGGGGCAGACGCTGTTGCAATAGGTACGGCAGCCCTTATAACCATGGGTTGCACCGTGTGTGGTAAGTGTTATACGGGTAACTGCTCGTGGGGTATTACGACCCAGAGGCCAGAGCTTACCGCAAGGCTCGATCCAGAGGTCTATGCAGAAAGGCTCATAAACCTCATACACGCATGGAGCCACGAGCTAAAAGAGATACTCGGTGCCCTTGGGCTTAACGCAATAGAGAGCTTGAGGGGTAGTAGAGAGAGGCTCAGAGCCGTGGGTCTTGATGCACAGACCCTCGACATACTCGGGGTGAAACCCGCAGGAAGATAAAAAAGCACTACTGGAGAAAGGCTTATGTACGAGATAGACGCAAAGGGCATATACTATAGAGAACTCAATCAGATGGTAAGGGATGCCATCGCAAAGGGCGAAAAGGAGATACTCCTTAAGAATGTGAACGGCCAGTACTACATAGGCGATGGCCTGCGGGCAAAGGATGTGACCATAGTAATAGAAGGTGTGCCCGGAAATGACCTTGCCGCATTCATGGATGGGCCAACCATAATAGTCAAGGGCAATGCACAGGACAACATAGGTAACACCATGAACAGCGGTAAGGTGGTGGTCCACGGCCATGCAGGTGATGTGCTCGGCTACGGGATGCGCGGTGGAAAGCTACACATACTTGGGGATGTGGGCTACCGTGTGGGCATACACATGAAGGGATACAAAAAGCAGATACCCGTTATAATATGCGGAGGTACGGCAGGAGACTTCCTCGGCGAATACATGGCAGGTGGGGTGCTCGTGGTGCTCGACCTTGAGGAATCGGGAAAGCCCATTGCAAGAGATTACATAGGCACGGGCATGCACGGCGGAAAGATATTCTTAAGGGGTGAGGTCGAAAAGATAAGGTGCGGAAAAGAGGTGGGCATTGTGGAGCCTGACGAGGCGGACATGAAGGAACTGGAAAAACTCCTTAAAGAGTACTGTGAGGACCTTAACCTCAACCTCGAAGAGATTATGAAAAAGCCCTTCCAGAAGCTAATCCCCATAACCCTGAGGCCCTACGGTAATCTTTACGCCTACTGATACAGGCTCGCAACAGGGTTATATTTAAACCCATAAAACAAGAAGGGGCTGTCCATAACCACAAGGGGTTCTCTGGACAGCCCCTTCTTTATGTTTTGTGGTAGAGCCTATTTCTTCTCTGTTCTCATCTTAACGGCACCAAGTATCATGTTTGCCACGATGGATATGAAGTTAAGCTCATCCTCGGCAAACTCTTTTATGGAGACCGTCTGTGCGTTGAGCACCCCGAAGGGCTCGTTGTCAGAGAATATGGGGTAAGAGTACATGGTCTTTATCCTGTACTGCTCTTCCTTTGTCTCTGGAAAGTAGTGGTATCTCGGGTCCTGCGACACATCGGCAATAAGTATGGGCCTTCTCTCTTTTACTGCCGTGCCAGTTATACCTTGGCCTATCTTGAGTTTTGCCTTTCCCACTGCCTTCTGCGATAGCCCATAGGTTGCCCGCAGCACCAGATGCTCACCATCCCACAGGTATATGGAGCAGATGTCCACGCCAAGCCGTTTTGCCGTCTTCTCACAGACATCCTTGAGGACCTCATCAAGGGGATAGTCTGAAGAGGCGAGCATGCTGATTTCTTTAAGGGTGATGATTTCCATCCTTTCGCGGTCTGCCCTCTGGACCTCAAAGTAGAACTCCCCAGAGGTATCGAACTTAAGGTGTAGCAGGCTTTCCTGTGAATAATGGGGGTTTATTGCCTTTGTTGCAGAGGGAGCAGGCCTGTACTCCGAAAAACCACAGCTGCAGCTGAACTGCACTTTGTAGTCGTCCACACGGCGGGACTCCATCTTCTTACCACATCTTCTGCATCTTATAATGGTCTCCACAGGGTCCTCCTTTTCTGGGTTATTCCTTTTCTTCTTCTGGAAGCCTTAATCTCACAACCTCTCCCACCTCTCCGAGCTCTCCAAGGCTTCTGCCGTTAAGTTTTAGCTCCACACCACCTGCATTTCCGATAATCAAAAAAAAACCTTATCTGCCTTCCACTTAATGTGTTCTCCCTCTCTAAGCAGTACTTCGAAGGGCTCTTTTTCGTCTATCTGCGCCTTTATCCATGTGGTGCCTTTTGCGTATACATCAAGTGTGTAGGGTGTTACAGGTTTGGTAACGGGTGTCTTTGGCGTACTCTTTGTGTCCGCAGGTGTGGTAGTTAGCTCTGCAACCTCTCCGGTCGGTTTGGCAACAGGCTCTGACACCTTCTCTTTTTCAGAGCCTTTTGCCACATCTGTTGCCGTGGTGGGCTTTGATGCCGCCTTCTTTTCGGAAGGTGGTGATTTTGCCACGGTAGAGCCTTTGGGTTCTACAGAAGAGAGCCTTTCTGCAGGTTTTTCCACCTTCTGCTGTGAGCTGCCAGAAGAGAGCATAAGGTATATGGCTATTACTATAATCCCAAGTACAGCAGATAGGACTGCTATCATGTAGGGTTTTCTCGAGGGCTCTGCTTTCTTGTGGGAATACTCTT
>DRQE01000016.1 GCA_011371515.1 Deltaproteobacteria bacterium | reverse complement strand
TGGGCCCCGGTGGTATAAAGGATGTGGTTATAGCCTACGAGCCTGTGTGGGCAATAGGAACGGGAAGAAACGCCACACCCGAACAGGCAGAAGAGGTGCACAACTCAATAAGAGAACTCCTTTACGACCAGTTCGGCATGGATGCCGCTCAGGATGTAAGAATAATATACGGCGGAAGTGTGAAGCCAGATAACATAGATTCCCTTATGGCTCAGCCCAACATAGATGGCGCCCTCGTGGGCGGGGCAAGTCTCAAGGCAGAGGACTTTGCACGGATAGTTCAGTTCAAGCACATATAGAAGGTTTAGCCCTTTATAAGTTTTGTGTTTGCCCTTAATGGCATGTTTATGAGAAGATGGCCTGCAAGGGTCTTCCTTTTGCTTCCCTCAACGAGTATCTGCACACGCTCTACCTGTGGAAAGTTGAGTGCCACCGTGTTTACTATGGAGTATACCGTCTGAAGCTCGGCCGAGGAGCCACCGGGATGGTTGCGCACAAGCTCCTTTGAAAAGTCCACGTAAGCAGTCTTCTCTTTTACCCTTACCGATAGGATGCGCACCCCATCAGGGATTGTCCTTACGAGTGGTGGAGAAGGGGGCTTTCTGAGGGCTTTGAGTGTGCGGGCTATCTCCTCTTCAAGGGTGCCCCTTTTTATGGTATGCTTTGTCGGAACGAGCCTTTTGCCGGTATCATCGGAGAAGTAGAGCACAACGGTGCGCACCTGAGGGGGCTTCTCTGGAGGAAAGAGCCTCTCGCCAAACATGGTAAAGAGCAAGACTGCCACAACAAAGGTTACGAGCGCAGCCCCTATGAGTAACCATGGAAAGTCCTTCTTCTTTCTTGCCATATTTTTAATTTCCTATGCTTACAAGCCGTGCCTTTATGGGGGCGTTGAAGAACCTTGCTCCAACATACTGGAATCTGTGGGGGGAGTCTGTAACGAAGAATTTGTACCTGCCGCGGGTTGACCTTGTTCGTAGCAGTTTGTGTTCGGTCAATACCCTTCTTACCTCGTAGGAGGTTGCCTCTGCAGAGTCTATAAGGACCACATCTTCGCCAAGGACCCTCTTTATGGTTCTTTTAAGGAGCGGATAATGTGTGCATCCCAGAACAAGTGTGTCTATGCCTTCCTCTGTGAAGGATTCAAGGTATGCTGTTGCTGTAAGGTAGGCAACCTGATTGTCTGTCCAGCCTTCTTCGGCAAGGGGCACAAAGAGTGGACATGCCTTCAGGTAGACCACCACCTTTGAGTCTATCTTCTTTATGGCCTCAAAGTATGCGCCACTTCTTATGGTTCCTTCAGTGCCTATTACACCAACCTTTTTTGTCCTCGTAATGCCCACAGCCATGCTTGCACCCGGCTCTATGACACCCACTACAGGTACAGAGACCCTTGAGGAAAGCTCCTTCAGTGCATAGGCAGACGCAGTGTTGCATGCCACAACGAGAAGTTTTATGCCACAGGATGTGAGAAATTCTGCATTCTCAAGGGAATATTTTATTACCGTCTCTTTTGACTTCGTTCCGTAGGGCACACGGGCGGTATCTCCAAGGTATACTATGTCTTCACCGGGCAGGACTCTTGTTATCTCCTGCATCACTGTTAGTCCGCCGATGCCCGAGTCAAATATGCCTATGGGAAGGGTCTTTTTACTCATCGTGTATCTATAAAAGGATATTTTAATATGAGCATGTTGTCAATGGAAAATTATTGTGATAATCTCATTTTATGGACAGAAAAGAGTATCTTAAGAGACTGGAGAGGGAACACGAAAAGATAAGAAGGCTTTTCAGAGAGCTCGAGCCCATTATGGACTCCTGTATAGTGGATGATCCGGCAGGTATCAAGGATAAGGTGGAAAGGCTCAAGAAGACACTCGTGGAGCATGTAAGGGGTGAGGACGAGCTTTTCTACAGTGAGCTCAGAAAAAGGGCTGTGGAGCTAAAGCAGGATGCCCTGCTGCCAGCTCTGGACCTCTTTATAGAGGAGATGCGAAGGATTACCTCAAGGGCGGAGGAGTTCTTCAAAGACTATTCAACCCCAGAAGACATAGCCGAACGGCAGGGAGACTTCTCCATGAAGCTTAAGAACCTCGAGGTGGAAGTGCTAAAAAGGATAGAGAGCGAGGAAAAGAGCCTCTTCTACATCTACAGGGCATACTTTATCGATTAACCATGGAAAACACGGAGATAGCCAAAATCTTCTACGAGATAGCAGACCTTCTGGAGATAAAGGGTGAGAACCCCTTCAGGGTGAGGTCTTATAGAAATGCAGGGCTCATTATAGAGGGGCTTCCCGTGAGTGTGAAGTCCATAGTGGAAAGGGACGAGCGTGAGCTCGAAAAGATAAAGGGCATAGGCAAGAGTATACGCGAGAAGGTCGTCGAGATACTTAAGACAGGAAAGTGCAGGTTCCATCAGGAACTCCTCAAAGAGCTTCCGTCAGGGCTTCTGGAAATCCTCAACATCTCTGGAATAGGTCCCCGCAAGGTGGAACTCCTCTACAAAGAGCTGGGCATAAGGACTGTGGACGATCTTGAAAAGGCGGCAAAGAAGGGGCTGCTCAGAGGGCTTCCGGGCATGGGAGAGAAGACCGAAAAGAAGATACTAAGGTCTATAGAAGACTACAAAAACCTTAAGATAGCAGCCCAGAGGTTTCGCCTCTCCGTTGCCTATCCATATGCAAGGGGATATGTGGAATACATTAAGGAGATGGGGCACATCTCACAGATAGAGATTGCCGGAAGTCTTCGAAGGTGGAAGGATACCATAGGAGATGTGGACATCCTCGTTACATGCAACAAGAAAGGGGCTGCAATGGATGTTATGGAGCACTTTGTGAGCTATCCTGATGTGCGTGAGGTGCTTGCAAAGGGTGAGACCAAGTCTTCTGTGGTGCTCAATGTGGGGCTTCAGGTGGACCTTAGGGTGCTATCAGAGGATTCTTTCGGTGCAGCATTACAGTACTTTACGGGCTCAAAAGCCCACAACATAGCACTCAGAGACAGGGCAAAGAAACTGGGCCTTAAGATAAGTGAGTATGGAGTATTCAAAGAGAAGACAGGCAAAAAGGTGGCAGGCCGAACCGAAGAAGAGGTCTATAGGGCAGTCGGGCTTGTGTGGATACCGCCCGAGATAAGAGAGAATCAGGGAGAGATAGAGCTTGCAGAAAAAGACAGACTGCCACGGCTCGTAGAGGAGGCGGACATAAAAGGAGACCTCCATGCCCATACCACCTACAGCGATGGCACGAACACCATAGAGGAGATGGCTGATAAAGCCATAGAGATGGGCTATGAGTATCTGGCAATAACAGACCATTCAAAGGCAGTTGGCATTGCACACGGGCTGGATGAGGGAAGGATACGGCAGCAGCTGAAGGAGATAGACAGGGTCAACGAGAGGCTTAAAGAAAAGGGTGTTAAGTTCAGGCTTCTTAAGGGTACCGAGGTGGATATAAGGGCAGATGGCACGCTCGACCACCCACCGGAAGTACTACAGGAGCTCGATTGCGTGGTTGCAGCCATACACTCAAGGTTCGACATGCCACAGGCACAGATGACAGAAAGGATAATAAAGGCACTTTCTACAGGGCTTGTAAACATCCTTGCCCATCCAACGGGAAGGCTCATAGGCATAAGAGAACCCTATCAGGTGGACATAGAGGCAATCATGGACTGTGCCAAGGAATACGGGGTGGCACTGGAGCTCAATTCCTATCCAGAAAGGCTTGATCTTAACGATAGCCACTTGAGGCTTGCAAGAAAGAAGGGGGTTCTTGTAAGCATAGGAACAGACTCACACAGTGTGTATCACCTTGATTACATAACCTACGGCGTGCACACTGCAAGAAGGGGCTGGCTTGAAGCAAAGGATGTGCTAAATGCCATGCCACTTGAGAAACTTCTCAAGGTGCTGAAAAGGAAGGGTTAAAGGGCTTTCTGGTGTAGTCTGCCCATAAGCTGCAGGCTTTCCACCTTGACCTTTGCAATCCTGTTCTTTTCCATATCCACCACGGTGAAACGATAACCGTTGTGTATAACGAACTCTCCACCACGGGGTATACGCTGCAGTTTTGCAAGCATGAAGCCTGCAAGGGTGTTGTATTCGGCGAGGTCTTCGTCAGAGAAGGGTAGCCCAATCTCTTTAAGGTCTTTGAGTGAGGCAGATGCGTCTATTACCATGGTGCCGTTACGAAGCCTTTCAACAAGCCCGCCTTTTTCGACATCGTATTCGTCCTCTATCTCTCCGACTATCTCTTCCAGTATGTCCTCTATGGTGACGAGCCCGTCCACATCGCCATGCTCATCCACCACTATGGCTATGTGGGTCTTTCTCTTCTGCATGTCCCTTAAAAGGGTGCTTATCATTATGGTGTTGGGCACGAAGAAGGGCGGGCGTATGAGTTCCCTTAAGACTATGGGCTTTTTCTGCTCTATTGCCCTGAAAAGGTCTTTATTGAAGAGTATTCCCACTATGTTGTCGAGGGTCTCCTTGTATACGGGGTATCTTGAGAAACCAGTTTCTGCCACAAGTTTCAAAACCTCTTCAGGTGGGGTGTTTATCTCTATAGCACAGAACTTGGGCTTCGGCACCATTATCTCTTTGACCATGGTATCTGCAAACTCAAAGACTCCGTGCAGAAGCTGTGCCTCTGTCTCTTCCAGCACACCCCGCTCCCTGCTCTCTTTTATGTAGTATTTAAGTTCCTCTCTCGGTATGAGTGTTTCTTGTATAGCCTCTCTTATGCCGATAAGCCTTAAAAGGAATGTGGTGGATGCGGTAAGA
>DRQE01000015.1 GCA_011371515.1 Deltaproteobacteria bacterium | reverse complement strand
TCGTCAACATAATATCCATAACAGACCTTTTCGAAGAGGGACTTCCCTACAAAAAGATTAGAGGAGACTTCACAATAAAGAACGGGGTAATCTCCACTGATAACCTCGTTCTCGACAGCAAGTCCCTTCGCATGTCTGCCATAGGAAGCATAGATATTGCCGAAAAGACCATAGACACAACCTTGGGCTTGCATCCCTTTGTAACCATAGATAAGATTATCTCCAAGATACCCCTCGTGGGCTGGATTATAACGGGCAAGGATAAAAGCACGGTGACCATGTACTACGAGATAAAGGGACCTCTCAAGAATCCCCATGTTGAGCCAATACCAATCAAGGGGCTCGGCACACAGATGCTGGGTATATTCCAGAGGCTTCTTACCTCACCAATAAAGGTGCTGGAACCACTGAACAGGGAAAAGAACAGAGATGAAAAAGAACTACTGGAACCGAATTAAGGCACGCTGGTACAGACGGGGGCTCGAGTACTCAAACTTTGCACAGACAGTGCTCACAAAGATACTGCCCCTTACAGAGGAATGCCGCAGCTTTCTCGATGTGGGTGCAGGCTGTGGCACCCTCTCCATTCCACTTGCACGGGCAGGCAAAAGGGTTACAGCCCTCGACCCCTCACCTCACATGATAGAGATACTGAAAGAAGACATGAAAAGACTTGGAATAAAAAACATACGGCCTATTGTTGCAGAGTGGGGAGAGAGAAAGATTCCGCCTCACGATGTTGTCATATGTGCCAATGTGCCTGAACTTCTTAAGGGCTCTGAAAGATTCCCGCTCGAGGCAAACAGCCTTGCGCGAAAGTTTGTCTTCCTTATAACCTCCGCGGGACCTGAACAGGACAAGTTCTACTATAAAGAGCTCTACCCACTTCTTTTCAACAAACCCTTCAACAAAAGGGAGGACTATCTTAAGACCTACACCACCCTCCACTCGCTCGGTATATTTGCAAATGTGGAAATCATAGAGTACGACTTCGACCAGCCCTTTAAAGACATGGACGAGGCGGTGGAGTTCTGGAAGGAATACCTTGGTATAGTAACGGAAGAGTTCGATGAGAAGCTGAGGGCATTTCTCTCAAAAAGACTTGAGCCCATACAGGACGGGCTTCTGGCAAGGTTTCACAAAAGAAGTGCCATAATATGGTGGCGAAAGGTCGGTGGGCTAAAAGCTGTGTGAACTCTTCATGAGAAGCCCCACCCCAAGGTATGTGAAGAGGGTAAGAAAGAAGCCCACTATTGCGGTAACACATATTCCCACCTCCCGCATACCCTTAAGGTACAGCAGATGCAGCATTCCTGCATACCAGAACCAGAGTATGAAAGACCACAGTATCTTTGGCTCCCACATCCAGTACATGCCCCACGCAAGGTATGCCCATATTGCCCCAGAGAACATGGAGGCAGAAAAGAACATAAAACCCCAGAGAACAGACATCCGCGATATTCTAAGAAAGTCCTCCCTAACCTTCTCCTCTGTGGCTGCTATCTTTATGGTATAGAAGAGGGCGCCCGAAAAACCCACCGTAAAGAGTGAATAGGCTATAAAGGAGGTTATGACATGTATCTCAAACCAGTAGGTCTTAAGTATCAGGGGCAGAGGTCTTACCTCTTTCAGCATTATGGCTGAAAGCGCAAGGGCAAAGAATGCCACAGGTAGTGTCAACAGCTCTATGTATCTTCTGCCATAGCGTATGAGAAGAATAAGCACTGTGCCCACGGTTACCCAGCTGTAGAAAAGGAGTGTTTCGTCCATACCCACCACTGGCAGTCTGCCTGCCCCGTAGCTTCGCCACAGAAGGGCTGCGGTGTGAAGCAGAAACCCCGCAGAAACAAGCCCCATGGCAAGCCTCATGGAGACCCTGCCCCTTGCCACATACATACTTGCAAGGTCTATAAAGCCTGCAATATAGAGAAGGAGTGTGAGAAAAAGGAGTGTCTTCATCAGTGCGAGGGGCTCTTCTCCCCTTTCTTCCAGATGTAGGTGTGCATCTGCACCTGCAGTCTTACCTTGAGCCCATCTTTTAGTATCCACTCTGCAAGCTGGGATGGCTCAAGCACGGGTCTTACAGGGGCGAAGAGTATCTTGGTAGTCCTGTCCTTTATGTAGTCTTCCACGAACTTCTTTGCAAACTCATAGTCTTCTCTGTCCTCTATGACGAACTTTACCTCATCATCCTCTGTTATGTATTCCAGATTCTCCATGAGAAAGGAACCACAGGCTCCACTGGAAGGACACTTTACATCCACCACCTTTATGACCCTTTTATCCAAGTCCTTGAGGCTCACGCTTCCGTTGGTCTCTATGAGTACCGTATACTTTTCGTCCAGAAGCCTTTTTACGAGCTCCTGTGTATCCTCCTGTAGAAGAGGCTCTCCACCTGTAACCTCTGCAAGCCACGACTTGTAGGTCTTAACCTCTTTTACTATCTCGTCCACGGTCATCTCTCTTGCATCTTTAATTTCCCGCGCATAGGTGGTATCACACCACCGACACTTCAGGTTACATCCTGCAAGTCTTACGAACACACAGGGTATGCCCACATAGGTGGACTCACCCTGTATACTGAGGAATATCTCACTTACATACAGCATGGCTAACCCCTGTTATCTCCTTTGTTGTTCTCTACCTTTTCCTCGGTGTGTTTTCTTCTTCCAAACTCCTTGTAGCTTGTTGCAAGTTTGCGGAGTCTGTCCTCAACCATCCTGTTTATCGTGCCTTCTGGAAACTTTCCATCAGCCCCCCTTGTGCCTGCCGGTATAGAGGTAAGTATCTCTATACCCTCGTCCACATGCTCTATCGGGTAGATGGCAAACCTACCCTCATTTACTGCCTCCACTATCTCGTCCTTGAGCATAAGGTTTTTAACATTCCTTGCCGGTATTATAACGCCCTGTCTTCCTGTGAGTCCCTTCTCCTTGCACACATCGAAGAAGCCCTCTATCTTCTCGTTTATACCACCCACAGGCTGCACCTCTCCCTTCTGGTTCATCGAGCCCGTAACGGCTATACCCTGATTCAGTGGCACCTCTGCAAGGCTTGAATATAGGGCGTAGAGTTCGGTGCATGTGGCACTGTCTCCCTCGACCTCTTCGTAGAGCTGTTCGAAGCATATGGAGGCTGAAAGTGTGAGCGGAAAGTCTCTGGCAAAGCGCTCGCCAAGGAAACTCTTAAGTATCATCTGTGCCTTGTTGTGAATCCTTCCGCTCATCTTGACCTCGCGCTCGATACTTACCACACCCTCATCACCCGTGAATATGCGGGCGGTAATCCTTGATGGCTTTCCAAAGGCATAATCACCGAGGTCTATAACGGCTATTCCGTTTACCTGTCCAGTTTCTGTGCCATCGGTGCTTATCATTATGGTGTCTTCTGTTATGAGCTCACGCAGGCGGTCCTCTATCTTTGAATGGCGGAACTTCATCTCCTCACGGGCTTTCAAAACATCGGCTGCTGTAACCACATCTCTGCCACTCTGTCTTGCCCAGTAGTTTGCCTCCACTACGAGGTCTTCTATGAGGCTGAACTTTGCGGTAAGTTTCTCCTTATCCTGTGCAATGCGGCTGCCGTACTCTACGACCTTTGCCACAGCCTCACTGTGGAAAGGAAGAAGCCCCTTCTCCTTACACTTCTCGGCAACAAACTGGGCATATCTCGATGTGGTCTCAACGGTTCTTGGAAGTACACTCTCAAAGT
>DRQE01000014.1 GCA_011371515.1 Deltaproteobacteria bacterium | reverse complement strand
CCCACCATCGGGGAATATAACCACTATAAGGCCCTCTTTCAGGGTCTTTGCAAGTTTTATCGCACCAAGAAGAGCTGCCCCTGATGACTGGCCTGCCAGTATCCCTTCCTCTTTTGCAAGCCTTCTTGTCATCTCGTAGCTCTCTTCTGTGCCTGCGGGTATCTTGTCGTCCAGCTCTTCTTCGTGATATATGCCGGGCACGATGCTTGATGCCATGTGCTTGAGCCCCTCAAGCCCGTGAAGCGGGCTATCTGGCTCAACGGCTATGACCTTTATGTCCTTTCTGAATTCTTTGAGCCTTCTTCCCGTGCCCATTATGGTTCCACCCGTGCCTATGCTTGCCACGAAGTGGGTTATTCTGCCCTCTGTCTGGGCGATTATCTCGGGACCCGTGGTCTCGTAGTGGGCAAGTGGGTTTGAGGGGTTGTTGTACTGATCCAGCTTGCAGTACTTTTCAGGGTTATCCACATAGAGCTTCCAGCACAGCCTTATGGCACCGTCTGAGCCCTCCAGAGGGTCTGAGAATATCACCTTTGCCCCGTAGGCACGGAGCATCTTCTTTCTTTCCTCACTCACATTGCCGGGCACCACGAGCTCCACTCTGTAGCCCTTGTGGGCACCTATCCATGCGTAGGCAATGCCCGTGTTACCCGAGGTTGAATCGAGTATTATCTTGTCTTTCGTTAGCCTTCCTGCCTTCTCTGCATCCTCTATCATCTTCAAGGCAGGCCTGTCTTTAACAGAGCCACCCGGGTTGTAGCCCTCAAGTTTGGCATATATCTCCACTCCGGGAGGTATATCCCTTGTTACATTCCTGAGCTTTACAAGGGGTGTGTTGCCCACAAGGTCTATAACAGAGCTTACAGCCTCTCTTACCACCCCTGACCTCGTTCTGTATCCTGCCCCTGCAACCCTTGTATCCATACAGAAAACCTCCCTGAAGTAAAGATAAAAATACCTTACTAACTTAGTCAAGTTTATAATACATTAGTAATTTTGTCAAGAACTTTAACAAAAAAAGGCACTTACGGTGGGAATTTTTATTCGATTATGTCGAGCTCTATGGGTTCCACCTTAACGCCTTTATCGGTGAAGAACTGTATGGCTTTGTCTATCTCTTCCTCACTACCCTCAAGCTCAAGGGCAACGAGCCCTATGGTATCGGAAACGCATGCCTGCCGTATGT
Source organism: Deltaproteobacteria bacterium (assembly GCA_011371515.1). Taxonomy (GTDB): domain Bacteria; phylum Desulfobacterota; class GWC2-55-46; order GWC2-55-46; family DRQE01; genus DRQE01. The sequence goes on along the minus strand of DRQE01000014.1, from coordinate 21,570 downwards.
TGGTTACCACACGGAAGCGCTGCCCCACCTCGTATATGAGGGGCTCTTTTATGAGCTCCTTGGGGTATGTAAGATAGACCCGTCTTTTCAACACCTGCCTCCTGCTATTGCAGGTATTATGGAGAGCTCATCACCGTCCTTGAGTTCTGTATCCAGATTGTTCTTGAACCTTATGTCCTCGTCGTTCACATAGAGGTTTACGAACTTTCTTATAGAGCCGTCTTCTTCGCAGATTCTTTCTTTTATGCCCGGATACCTCTTCTCAAGGTCCTCTATGACCTCCTTTACGGTTGAGCCCTCTGCGGTAACCTCGTCCTTGCCCTCGGTAAGCTTTCTGAGTGGTGTTGGTATCCTTACCTTTACAGCCATAACTCAAGTTACCTCCTTCTTTTTTGATAAAGCCTATTCGCCCTTTTCTACGAGGAGCCTGAAGTGGTCCTCCTCTTTCTTTACATCTATTATCTTATGCCCTTCTTCCTTTATGCTCTTTGGCACATTCTGGATGGGCTCTCCACTGTCGAGTATTACCTCGAGCACCTCGCCCTTCTGCATACTCTCGAGTTTGAGCTTGGTCTTGACAAAGTTCATGGGGCAGAGAACCCCTCTTAAGTCAAGTGTATCCACCGGTTTTACTTCTGCTGACATGCTGCCTCCTTTGCTTCGAGCACATTGTCACCGAAGACATCTTTCATGAACTCAAGATACTTCTCGACACCAACGCGCTCAAGGGTTTTGCCTATCCTCTCGCCTCTCATACCATTTGCCATATACCACTCTATGGTCTTCTCTATAACCTCTGGCACCTTCTCATCGGGCACGAAGAGTGCCACCTCCACCGCCTCCATGGGCCATCTGCCGTGTTTTCCGCCAATCCTTACAAGGTGTCCATAGCGTTTAGCCCTCCATGCACCTGTGGGACATGCACGGATGCAATCGCCACAGTAGATGCATTTGTCAGGATAGTATATGGGCTTACCTGTATCGGGGTCACTCTCTATGGCGCCCTCCTTACATGCCTCGGCACATATGGTACAGCCCGTGCAGGGTGGTTCTTCCCACTCCGGCTCCACCACACCCTGAAAGCCAAGGTCCATCTCCCGTGTTCTTGCACAGTCTATGGGACAGCCAGAGAAGGATATTTTGAACTTGTGATGGGTGGGTGTGCCGAAGAACTTTTCATCCACCATCTTTGCAAGTGCCTGTGTGTCTGTAAGCCCGTTGGGGTTGTACTCGCATCCGCCACAGGCGGTGGGCACCCTCACTCTGGGCCCGCATGAGGCAACCTTCCAGCCTATTGCCTCAAGCTCCTTTACAAGCTCCGGAAAGTCCTTGTAGTCAACATAGAGGATTTCTATAGACTGGCGAAAACTTAAGTGTATAACACCCTTTTTGCTGTACTTATGTGCTATCTTGGAGATTTCTATGAGTTTATCCGTTGGAACCCTTCCACCGGGGCAACGAAGCCTCACGGTAAAGAGGTCACGCTGGCGCTGTTTTATAAAGCCACCTGTTTTGAGCTCTCCAAAGTCGAGTTTTTTGGTCTCTCCATCGAGGCTTACCTCGACCCTTGTGGTCTTATCCTCTATGAAACGATCCATAGACACATCTCTCCTTTCAAAAAGATGTAGACACCTATGATAACAGAAAAACCTTCAGGGGTAAAGAAGGTTTAGCCCTCCATGGCGTATTTTTCGTCCATCTTCTTTACCAGCTCATCGAAGTCCTTAAGACTTGCATTTATGGTGGGCACCGCTTCCAGCTTACCATGGAGTGCTTCCTGTGTCTTGAGCCCGTTGCCCGTTATGGAGACCACTATGGACTCATCCCTCGGGATTCTGCCCTGCTCTATAAGTTTCTTTGTAACCCCGAGGGTTACTCCACCTGCTGTCTCCGTGAATATGCCCTCTGTTTCTGCCAGAAGTTTTATTGCCTCTACGATTTCCTCGTCTGACACATCCTCTGCCCATCCACCACTCTCTCTTATGGTCTTTGCCGAGTAGTAGCCATCTGCAGGGTTTCCTATGGCAAGGCTCTTTGCAATGGTGTTGGGTATGACAGGCTCTATGAGCTCTTTGCCCTTCTTTACCGCTGTAACTATTGGCGCACATCCTGTTGCCTGAGCGCCATAGACCTTTGCATCTATGTTATCAACGAGCCCGAGTTTATAGAACTCGTTGTATGCCTTCCACACCTTCGTTATAAGTGAGCCACCTGCCATGGGCACAACCGTGTGTTTCGGAAGCCTCCAGCCCAGCTGCTCTACGATTTCAAAGCCAAAGGTCTTCGAGCCCTCGGCATAATAGGGCCTTATGTTTATGTTCACGAATGCCCAGCCGTATTTTCCAGCAATCTCACTGCAAAGGCGGTTCACCTCATCGTAGGTGCCCCTTATACCCACAACCTTTGCCCCGTAGACAAGGGTTCCCACAATCTTTGTGGGCTCGAGGTCAAAGGGTATGAAGACATAGCTCTCCATACCACAGGCAGCGGCATTTGCAGCCACCGAGTTTGCAAGATTCCCTGTGGATGCACAGGAGACCACACTGAAGCCCATCTCCTTCGCCCGTGATATGGCAACCGATACGACCCTGTCCTTGAAAGACAGAGTGGGGTAGTTTACGGCGTCGTTCTTTATGTAGAGTTCCTTTACCCCAAGAGCCTTCTCAAGGTTTCTTGCCCTTATAAGTGGTGTAAAGCCCACCTCTCTACCCACAGAGGGCTCCCCATCTATGGGTAGAAGCTCTCTGTAGCGCCACATGTTCTGGGGCCTTTTCTCTATAACCTCCCTTGAAAGATGCTTCTTTATCTCTTCATACTCATAGACAACCTCCAGAGGACCGAAGCAGTACTCACACACATGCAAAGCCTTCTTGGGATACTCCCTGCCGCATTCCCTGCATCTGAGTGCCTTCATGAAGCCCATCTATTTATCCTCCCTTGTTTTTTGAATAAAAAAAACCTCTTCTTTACTCATTGCCTTTTGAAGTTAAGAAGAGGTCTTTACGACTCTTCTTATCTTCCAGGAGCCCTTTAACTGGAAGACTCCTGCTGGAATTAGCACCGGGCGTTTCATCCTTCAACAGGATGAAACCGGTTGCTGTGGCTTCACAGGGCCAGTTCCCTCCACCACTCTGGATAAGAAGATTTATCCAATATTCAATTGTTAAAGAGTTTTATAATACACTATGAGGCGATTGTCAAGAAAAAATAAAGGGTTTTATCTTTATCGGTGCACAATGGCAGGGCTATACTTCTTTTCCCAGAAGGAAAGCCCTGAACTTTCTTGTTGCCGGCGATGGGCTTCTCTTCGAATGGGTTATTATGTGGAAGTATCTCTCTATAACAACACCCTTTATTTTAACCTCTTTCAGTATCTTTCTTTTCACATACTCCTTTATGGCAAGCCTCGACATGAATGCCAGCCCAAGCCCGCTTCTTACAGCCCCTACCAGTGCCTGTGTGGAGCCCATCTCTGCCACTATGTTGAGTTCCTCTGGCTCTATTTCCGCCTCCCTTATTGCCCGCTCGGTCTCCATCCTCGTGCCAGAGCCCTTCTCCCTTACCACAAGGGGCATACGGGCAAGCTCCTCTCTCGATATTCTGGACTTCTCAAAAGAAGAAGGTGCTGCAAGCACTATCTCATCAGATACGAACTTCTGTGGCAGAAGATTCTTGTCCTTTATTGTGGAGCCCACCACCCCTATGTCCACTCTTCCATCCAGCACCATGTGGCTTATCTTCTCGGTATCGGCTATGGTGAGTGAGGGGAAGACCCCCGGATAGAGCCTCTTAAACTCTGCTATCTTCTGCGGAAGTATGTATTCGCCGGGTATGGTGCTTGCCCCTATGGTGAGATTGCCCTGCACCGAACCCCCAAACTCTTTTAGAGACTGGCTTGCCTCTTCTTTAAGCCTTACAATCTCCTTGGCGTATCTGTAGAGTATGGTGCCCTCCTTTGTGGGCACCACTTTTCTGCCCAGTCTGTCGAGCAGTCGGGTAGAGAGTGCATCTTCGAGGGTCTTTATGTGGATGCTTACGGTGGGTTGCGTAAGGTTTAAAGACTCTGCCGCCTGAGAGAATCCTCCCTCTTCAACAACCCTGCAGAATATCTCAAGAAGTCTTAGTTCCACCGGCTGCCCCTCTTTTCTTTCTTCTTTCCTCCTCCTTTTTCTTCGAACATTCGGGGCATGCGTACATTTTGTGGTGCCTTACAGTAAGTCTATCATAATCTTTATCAAGGGCAACCCTTATGACCATCTCACACTGTCTGCCACAGAAGTCACACCTTAACATATCCGTCTTCCTCCTTCCTGTATATAGCCGAAGGATGCACCCTGTGAGCTGAAAGCACAGAGAGGGCCTGCTCGAGCACCTCTTCTTCAAGGGTTATAACGATTTCGCAATGGCCTGTAATCTTTATAGGTGCAGGGTCAAGCCGCATCTTGATTCTGCTGTCTTTCAGCAGGCTCTCTGCCTTTAGCACCTTATGTGTTGTTGAGAAGGCAAGTATATACTGCATGGATAGAGCTCATCGGGACATTCCAGAAAGCCTGTCTTTATAGAAGGGAAAACGCTCGCACAGCCTTCTTACCTCTTCTTTTACTCGGCAGAGAAGCTCCTCGTTAGTGGGGTCTTTGAGCACCCTGTCTATAAAGTCTGCAATGATGCGCATCTCCTCTTCCTTCATGCCCCTTGTGGTTACAGCCGGCACACCTATCCTTATACCGCTGGTCACAAAGGGGCTTCTGGTCTCAAAGGGTATGGTGTTTTTGTTCACCGTTATGCCTGCCTTGTGGAGAGCTTCTTCTGCCTCTTTACCGGTAAGCCCTGTCTTGGTTAGATCCACCAGCATCAGATGGGTGTCAGTCCCCCCTGATATGAGTTCGTAGCCGCGGTTTAAGAGCTCTTCGGCAAGGGTCTTCGCATTCTTAAGTATCTGGCGCTGATACTCTTTGAACTCTGGCTCAAGGGCTTCTTTGAAGGCAACAGCCTTTGCGGCTATTATGTGCATAAGAGGTCCACCCTGTATGCCGGGGAATATCTCCTTATCTATTGCCTTTGCAAACTCCTCTCTGCACATTATCATGCCTGCCCTCGGTCCCCTCAGGGTTTTGTGTGTGGTGGTGGTTACAAACTCTGCATGTGGCACGGGGCTTGGGTGCAAGCCTGCGGCAACAAGCCCTGCTATATGGGCTATATCCACCATTATCTTGGCACCAACCTCGTCTGCAACCTCACGAAATGCCTCAAAGTCTATAACCCTTGGGTATGCACTTGCACCAACAACTATGAGTTTGGGCCTGTGCTTTTTGGCAAGCTCACGAACTTGGTCCATATCTATACGATGGTCGTCCTTTCTGACCCCATAGAACACAAAGTTATAGAGCTTGCCTGAAAAGTTCACGGGGCTACCATGGGTAAGGTGTCCGCCATGGGTAAGGTCCATGCCGAGCACCGTGTCTCCGGGCTTAAGTGTTGCCATATATACCGCCATATTCGCCTGAGAGCCCGAGTGAGGCTGCACATTCACATGCTCACAGCCAAAGAGTTTCTTTGCCCGCTCTATGGCAAGCCTTTCGGCAATATCCACGAATTCGCATCCGCCGTAGTAACGCTTGCCCGGATAGCCCTCGGCATACTTGTTGGTAAGAACACTTCCAACTGCCTCGAGCACCCGCTCGCTTACGAGGTTTTCAGAGGCAATAAGTTCCAGTTTGTATTCCTGCCTTTCTGTTTCGAGCCTTATTGCCTCGTATAGCTGTGGATCAAACTCTTCAAGCAATGACTTTTTCTTCATATCCTCTCACCCATTCTGTCTTCTATTTCTCTTATTTTATCAAGGCGCCTCTGGTGTCTGCCGCCTTGGAAGGTGGCTTCAAGCCATACACGAACCATCTCTCTTGCAAGGCCCTTTCCAACCACCCTTCCTCCTATAACCAGTATGTTGGCATCGTTGTGTTCCTTTGCCATCTTTGCAGCATATATGTCATACACAAGGGCTGCCCTTACACCTTTGAACTTGTTTGCCACGATACTCATGCCTATGCCTGTACCACATATGAGTATTGCCCTTTTTATCTCTCCTTTTGAGACCTTTTCTGCCACTGGTATCCCGTAGTCGGGGTAATCCACACTCTCGTCACTGTTCGTTCCCATGTCTACAGGCTCGTATCCCATGGACTTAAGAAACTCCTTGAGGTCCTCCTTCAGCTCTCTTCCTGCATGGTCACTTGCTATTGCTATACGGCGGTCTTCCATACTTCACTCCTCAAACCTTTTGAAGACAAGCACTGCATTTGTGCCACCGAAGCCGAAGGAGTTGCTCATTGCAGCCCGAAGGCTGGCCTTGCGTGCCTCCTTTGGCACATAATCCAGATCACAGCCCTCATCGGGTGTTTCATAGTTTATGGTTGGTGGCACAACCCCTTCTTTTATTGCAAGCACTGTGAAGACTGCCTCCACACCACCTGCTGCTCCAAGAAGATGCCCCGTCATGCTCTTCGTGGAGCTTACCATGAGTCTTTTTGCGTGCTCACCAAAGACCTTCTTTATTGCCTCTGTCTCGTTGAGGTCGTTATAGTATGTGGATGTACCATGGGCGTTTATGTAGTCTATCTCTTCTGGTGTAAGGCCTGCGTCTTTGAGTGCCAGTTCCATGCATCTTGCAGCCCCCTCGCCTTCGGGAGCAGGCTGTGTTATGTGGTATGCATCGGAGTTAAGCCCGTAGCCCACAACCTCTGCATATATCTTTGCCCCACGCCTTCTGGCACTCTCGAGCTCTTCGAGAACCAGCACCCCTGCACCCTCGCCCACGACGAAGCCGTCTCGGTCTTTATCGAAGGGGCGACTTGCCCGCTCTGGCTCGTCGTTTCGCTGAGATAGAGCCTTCATCGCATTGAACCCAGCTATACACAGAGGCGTTATGGTGGACTCTGCACCACCTGCTATCATGCAGTCTGCCTCGCCTGTCTGAATGAGCCTGAAGGCATCACCTATCGAGTGGGCTCCCGTTGCACAGGCAGTTACGGCACAGCTGTTTGGACCCTTTGCACCAAGCTTTATCGAGACCTGTCCGGAGGCAAGGTTTATTATGACCATCGGTATGAAGAAGGGGGTAATCCTTGAGGGTCCCTTCTCCTTGAGCACATTGTGCCAGTGCTCTATAGCGGGCAGCCCTCCTATACCTGCCCCTATGTATACGCCCACACGCTCTGCATTCTCCTCGGTAATCCTGTAGCCACTGTCCTCAAATGCCTCACAGGCTGCCACCACCGCATACTGGATGAAGAGGTCCATCTTCTTAAGCTCTTTCTTCTCTATGTAAGGTGAGGGATCAAAGTCTTTGACCTCTCCTGCTATGCGGATGGGAAAGTCTGTGGCATCGAACCTCGTTATGGTAGAAATACCGCTCTTGCCAGCGGTAATACTCTGCCACGCCTTCTCTGTGCCCGTGCCTACAGGACTTACACAACCCAGCCCTGTTACTACAACCCTTCTCATATCACCTGTCCTGATGGTTTACTTGGATACCTTTTTCTCTATATAGTCAATTGCATCCTGCACGGTGCGTATCTTTTCGGCATCCTCGTCGGGTATCTCTATGCCAAACTCCTCTTCGAATGCCATGACCATCTCCACCGTATCGAGGGAGTCTGCCCCGAGGTCATCCACAAAAGATGCCTCTGGTTTTACCTCCTCCTCGGAAACACCGAGCTGGTCCACGATTATCTTTTTCACCCTTGTTTCTGTTGACATCTTCCCACCCTCCTTGAAGATTTTTTAATAATAATGCTGATTGTATATCACCTATAGGGTTTCATGTCAATTTTAAAGCCCCTGTTTTACATGAACATACCGCCGTTTATGTTGAGCACCTCGCCTGTTATGTAGCTTGCCATGTCAGAGGCAAGAAAGAGTACCCCTTCAGCCACATCCTCCGGGGTGCCAAGCCTTTCGAGTGGTATTCTTCCTATAAGCTCTTCTCTTGCCTTCTGGGGCATCGCCTGTGTCATGGCGGTGTCTATAAAACCGGGGGCAACGGCATTGCAGGTAATACCCCTTGAGGCAAACTCCTTTGCAACGGTCTTTGTGAGGGCTATGAGGCCACCCTTGCTTGCCGAATAGTTTGCCTGTCCGGGATTGCCAGTTATACCAACTATGGAGGCAATGTTCACTATCCTTCCGTAGCGCCCCTTTGCAAGAACCCTTATGGAAGACCTTATACAGTTGAACGCCCCCTTGAGATTCACATCCAGCACTCTGTCCCAATCCTCATCGGTCATGCGCAGTATGAGTTTGTCTCTCGTTATACCAGCGTTGTTGACGAGTATGTGGAGGGAGCCCAGTTTTTCCACCGTCTCGGTTACCATACGGTCTGTATCCTCGGGGTTCGTAACATCCACCTTTACGAAGATGGCCTCACCACCTGCTGCTTTTATCTCTTCAGCGGTCTTAAGACCCACCTCTTCGTTCACATCGGCTATCGTAACCTTTGCCCCCTCGGCTGAAAGCCTGAGCGAGATGGCTCTACCTATACCCTGACTTCCTCCCGTAACTATTGCCACACGGTCTTTAAGAAGCATCTTCTTCCTCCGTTAAGGTTGTTTTGATTGTTTCGAGGTCTTCTGGCTTCCCGAAGTTGAGTGTCAAGAGCCTTTTCTCTATACGCTTCGTAAGCCCTGAAAGAACCTTTCCGGGCCCTATCTCAAGGGTTGCCTCCACACCTTCTGAGAACATACGCTTTATGGTCTCAAGCCATCTTACAGGGTGTGTAAGTTGCAGGGTGAGAAGCTCTCTTATCTTCTCCGGCTCCTCCACAGGCTCTGCCGTCACATTCGATATTATCGGTATGGAGGGTTTGCCTATTTCTATTCTGGATAGCTCTTCTTTAAGTTTCTCCTCTGCCTCCTTCATAAGTGGCGAGTGTGATGGCACACTTACCTGCAGTGGGACTACCCTCTTTGCACCCACATCCTTTGCAGCGGTTTCCACCCTTTCTACAGCCTCCCTGTGGCCTGATATTACTATCTGCTCGGGGCTGTTTATGTTTGCAGGCACCACCACCTCTTCGTCTGTTGAGGCGTCCTCGCAGAGCTCTTCGACCACCTCTGGGGCAAGCCCTATTATGGCGGTCATCTTGCCCACACCTTCCTTTGCACTTTCCTGCATGAAGACCCCCCTCAGATGGGTGAGCCTTACGGCATCTTCAAACTGGATGCTGCCTGCACACACAAGGGCTGTGTACTCACCGAGGCTGTGGCCTGCCGTATAGAGGGGCTCGAGGGGAAACTCCTCCCTTAACACCCTGAGGGCAGCAACACTTACGGTGAGTATTGCCGGCTGGGTGTTCTCCGTAAGGTTGAGCTCTGCCTCGGGTCCTTCGAAGCAGAGCTTTTCAAGGTCTCTGCCGAGCACCCCGCTCGCCTCTTTGAAGGTCTTTCGAGCCTGCTCGAACTCATCGAAGAGGGCTTTACCCATGCCTACAAACTGTGAGCCCTGTCCCGGAAACAAAAATGCCAGTTTTTTCATCTCACCACCTCAACACAGTTGCTCCCCATGTGAAGCCTCCACCAAAGGCAACGAGGAGTATTACATCCCCCCGTTTTATACGGCCTGAGTGGAGTGCTTCGTAAAGGGCTATGGGGATGGATGCAGAAGATGTATTACCATACCTTTCTATATTTGAAAACACCCTTGCTGTGTCCATACCGAGCCTGTCTTTTATGGCGTTTATTATCCTTATGTTCGCCTGATGTGGTATCACAAGGGCTATATTTTTTGGGCTCAAGCGGTTCTTCTTCATCGCCTCCTTTATGGCCTCGCCCATGGTCTTTACAGCCATCCTGAAGGTCTCGTTGCCCTTCATCTTAAGAAACGGCTTATGTGGACTCTTCTTTTCGAAAGGGCTTTCATTCAGAGCCCCCGGAGTGTAGAGCATCTCCCAGTACCTGCCATCCGAGTGTATGTGTGAAGAAAGGATTCCGCTTTTGCCCCTCGTCTGTCTTAAGACCACTGCCCCTGCACCATCTCCAAAGAGAACACAGGTGGCTCTGTCCTTCCAGTCTATTATCCTTGAGAACACATCCACACCTATGACGAGTGCCGTCTTTACAGCCCCTGTCTTTATGTAGCGGTCTGCCACATCCAGTGCATAGAGAAAGCCCGAGCATGCGGCTGCCACATCGAACGCAGGTATACCGGACTTCATACCAAGCTCTGCCTGAACGAGACAGGCGGTTGAGGGAAAGATATTGTCCGGTGTAACTGTGCCCACCACGACGAGCTCTACATCCTTTGGCTTAAGACCTGCCTCTTTAAGTGCCATACGGGCTGCCCCTGTGGCAAGCTCAACCGCCCGCTCTCCTGATACGATCCTTCTCTCTTTTATACCTGTGCGTGTGGTTATCCACTCGTCAGAGGTGTCCACCATGCCCTCAAGGTCCTCGTTTGTGAGCACCCTTTCGGGCACATATAAACCACACCCTATGATTCTGCTCTTAAGGGTCATAGCCTCCTTAAGCCCTTCTCTTAATTATGCAGGTTGACGCTGAGTAAGTTCCTCGAGGTCTCTATTTTTAGAGAGTTCTTCAGTAAGATAGGAGTTCACACCACTTTCAACATACTCTTTTGCCCTCAGTATGGCATTCTTTATTGCCTTTGAGGACGACGCACCATGGCTTATGATACACACGCCATCTATACCGAGAAGTGGAGCCCCCCCGTACTCTGCATAATCTATCTTCTTTTTGAGATTGTCGAATGCCGGTTTTGCAAGTATATAGCCAAGTTTGGCAAGAAACCTTGCCTTTATCTCTTTTTTTAGCATCTTTACCACCGCCTCAACAAGCCCCTCACTGAGCTTGAGCACCACATTTCCCACGAACCCATCGGTAACGACCACATCTATACCACCACGGTAGATGTCCTTGCCCTCTATGTATCCCACATAGTTCAGAGATGTCTTTTTGAGCAGTTCATGGGTCTGTTTTGTAAGCTCGTTGCCCTTTTCCTCTTCCTCACCGTTTGAAAGAAGCCCCACCCTTGGTTTTTCCTTTCCGAGCATATACTTTGCGTATATTGAACCCATAATGGCAAACTGCAGCAGATGCAGGGGCTTACAGTCCACATTGCCTCCCACATCGAGCACCACCGCTGGCTCCATCATCGTGGGCACACATACGGCTATGGCAGGCCTGCTCACCCCCTTAAGCCTTTTGAGCACCATTATGCCCGCAGCAAGCGCGGAACCACTGTTGCCAGCACTTACCACTGCATCTGCCCTGCCCTCTTTGACGAGCTCGAAGCAGACCCTTATGGAAGAGTCCTTCTTCTTCCTTATAGCCTGTGCAGGGGGCTCTGCCATACCCACAACCTCACTTGCATGCACTATGGGTATGGAAAGCCCCTTTGTATCGTGCTTTTTAAGTTCCTCTTCTACCCTCTCTCTATCACCAACGAGAATGACACTTACCCCGTTTTTTGCCGCCTGCACGGCACCACTTACCACAGAGGCAGGGGCGTAGTCACCTCCCATGGCATCCACTGCTATCTTAATATCTGCCATGAATTCCCCCTTTTAGACCTCCTCTTCCATCTTGAGGACCTCTCTGCCCCTGTAGAAACCACACTTGGGGCAAACATGGTGTGGCCTTTTGAACTCTCCACACCTTGGACATGTAGAGGAAGGTGGCACAGAGAGTGCATCATGGCTGCGGCGTTTATTCCTGCGGCTACGACTCTGACGCTTCTTTGGATTTGGCATCTTGTATCGAACCTCCTTTGTGTTGTCTCGTTTATTTTACCTTGAAACCCTTGAGTTTTGCAAACCGTGGGTCTATCTTCTCTTCTGGCGGGCACTTGCATTCGCCTTTGTTGAGGTCTTTGCCACATCTCGGGCAAAGCCCTCTGCAATCCTCTTTGCACAGAGGTTTGGTGGGCATCTCAAGAGAGACCTCTTCGAAGAGTATCTCAAGGAGCTCAACCTCGTCGCCTTCAAAAAATGTTACATCCATCTCCTCAGGGGTGAGCTCCTTTTCTTTTTCCCTCTCCTTGTCCTTACCCCTTACGAGATGACGCACGAAGTCCGTCTCCACGGTGGAGGCGTAGTCCTCAAGACACCTTGCGCACTTAAGAGAAAGCCTTGCTGCCACATGCCCTGCTATCTCCACGGCACCTGAGATGCGCCTTATATCCACATGAGCAGTAACAGGCGAAAGTGTCTTGACCCCCCTCTGTTCTGCAATGGAGCGGAACTCCTCCTCTTCCTTTACGTCTACACCCAGCCCTTCAGGGCTTATGTCCTGCAATTTTATCTTCATAAACATTTAACTATTAAGGAAAAAATTATACAGGAGATGGCTCTACTTTGTCAATCTTTTTGGTCTCCAGCCTTATTTGAAGAGGCAATCTCCTCAGGGCCTGAACACTTTCTGCCTGCCTTTGAAAACCTGCAGCTTAGGACATCCTCCATTCTGGGAACGGGGCGGAAGTTTACCCTTTTGTTGTCCACATCGATGGGTATGAGCCTGAAAGACTCTATACATCTTTTGTCTTTCTCTTTTTTAAAGACCACCTCGAGCAGTGTGCCCTCCACCTTCATCCTGCTGTAGGATGCAAAGACAAGGTTTCCAAGGCTGTAGGCTATTATACCATCTTTGTAGAGCTCTATGGGCTGAAGCACATGGGGGTGGTGTCCCACCACCACCGAGGCTCCGTTCTCTATGGCGACATGGGCGAGCAGTTGCTGGTATGGTTTGGGCCCTTTCATTCCCTCATCACCCCAGTGGAAGCTTACCACAACGAAGTCTGCCATGGTGCGAGCATCTCTCACATCTTTTCTTACGAACTTTACAAGCCCCCTTGCAGTGCCCCCTTTATCATGGTCGGCATAGAACTCTTTGGGGAAGGTGTTGGAATAGGCAAGGAATGCCACCTTTATGCCCTTCTTCTCCACAATCCATGGTCTTCTTGCCTCTTCCATGGTTCTACCTGCACCCACATGGCCTATGCCATTTACACGCAGCACCCTTATGGTATCTTCAAGCCCCTTTATGCCGTAGTCCATTATGTGGTTGTTTGCAAGTGTTACCACATCTATGCTTCCTTCCTTGAGCACCTCCACAAGCTCTGGGGATACGCGGAAGTTGTACTCCTTCTCCATGAAAGGGGTCTGTGCCGTGGTAAAGGGTGCTTCAAGGTTTACAAATACTATGTCTGCCTTACCAAGTATATTGGTCAGGCGGCTCAACGGATAGTCTGCCCCCCTTTTTTTCACCACATCTTCCACCCAGCTTCCAAGGTATACATCTCCCCCTGCAACAACCCTGAGCTGGGCTGCCTGCACATAGGATGCCCACAACAGAAGGAGCAGGCAAGCAATAGCTCTCTTACCCATAAAGTTGATTCTATCCCCTATCCAGATGAGTTGTCAAACCCTAAAAACCTTGTAGAAGAGTTAAAGCTCTGTTATACTTTTCTGGACTAAACTTTTTGTTCAGGAGGAAGTGTATGAAAAAAGTTCGTATTCTTAAGAAACTTAAAGCCCTCCTTACAGAAAACCTCCACATAAATCCTGCCAGAAATCCAATACATATAAGACTTGAAGAAGACAACATAGTTATGGAAGGCATCGTTGAAAGGGTTGCCTATAAGAAGAAAGCCCTTCTGTGTGCAATGGGGCTTGAAGGTGTGAAGGGTGTTGTAGACAGACTCAGGGTGAAGCCTGCAAAAAAGATGGGAGACAAGGAGATAAAAAACCACATAATAGACGCCATAACAGAGGAACCAGCACTCGATGCGTCCACCATAGAGGTTGAGGTGAAAGACGGTGTGGTAGACCTTGAAGGCAAGGTGCCATCGCTCAGCCACAAACGGCTCTGCGGGGTCTTTGCTTGGTGGGTTCCGGGAAGCACGGACGTAATAAACAGCCTGATTGTTGACCCACCTGAAGAGGACTCTCCAGAAGAGCTTGAAGATGCCATAAGGATTGTGTTAGAAAAGGATAGACTGGTGGATGCCTCTAAAATAGGTGTGGCTGTGGACGAAAACTGGGTGGTAACCCTTACGGGCGCAGTCAATAGCGATGCAGAAAGCCTTGCCGCAGAGGACGACGCATGGTATGTATGGGGTGTAAATGATGTTATAAACAAAATTGAGATAGTAAAGTAGTTTTTCTTTAAAACATCCCGCAAACATTGAAGAAAATAAAAGACATAAAGAAGATAAAAATCCGAAAGATCGACCCTGAAGTGGTCCGCCAGAAGGGCCTTTTCGGCGGTGGCTGTCTGGAAACAGGGTGCGATGACATCTGCTGTGAGTACGGCTGCGATGTGGACTATGGCACACTTAAGCTCATCTACAGGTATCGCCACCTAATAGAGCCCCTTATAGGGGCAAGCGTTGATGACTGCTTTTCCACAGAGCTCACCCCTGATGACGACTACATAGGTGGTGCCTACAGGGAGACCCTCGTAAGGGAAGAGGACGAACGCTGCGCCTTCCACCTTAAAGATGGAAGGGGTTGTTCTCTTTTTTACCTGTGGCAGACAAAGGGGCTTCCAAAAAGAATCGTGCCCACCATATGCCGCATCTATCCCATAACATGGCACAGAGGGCACCTGTTTGTTGACCGTCCGATAAAGCGAGCCTGCCGTTGTCTCGAAAGGGTGCCAAAGGGTGTCTACATACCCTCCATCTACGAGACCCAGCGCCGCGACATACTGGCACTTTTCGACATAGAACCCAAGGAGCTTGAGAAGATAGAGCGGTTGAGAAAGGAACGAATCAAGAAGTTCAAAGAAAGGCTTAAAGCCATCAGGAAGTAAAAATCACCTCAATTCAACCAGAACATTCACCTTTTAACCACTCCCTTACATACTCAATGGCACTCTCCTTATCCCTTACAATACCCTTTTCCACCCCTTCTTCTATCTTTCTCTTTATCCTTCCCACCATTGGACCCTGCTCAACCCCGAATATCTCCATTATCTCGTGACCATCCAGTATGGGCTCTGGCCTCTCCCTCGTATACACCTCAAAGTAAAATATGAGCATCTCCTTTACAAAGGCGTAGAGCTCGGGGTCTTCCCCACCCCTTGTTGCCCTTGCATCGGCAATGCCAAGACAGAGAAGGTCAAGCCCCAGCTCCCCACCAAGGGCATTGAAGAAATGGTTCTTAGCCCTGTCGGTGGGCTTTTCAAGCTGAATAAGGGTGAAGAGCCTGTGATGATTCCTTACAATAGTTGACACTATATTTGATATTTTCCTTCCAACCCTAAGCCTTTTAAGGATATTTTTGGACAATCTTTCGCCCTCGACATCGTGTCCCCAGAACTTAAGCTCCCCCTTTTCAACCTTCATGGTGGCGGGCTTGCCGCAATCGTGCAGAAGGGCTGCAAGTTTGAACACCGCCCCCCTCGTAACCCCCGAGGGTAGCTCTCCACCGAAGTGCTCTTTGAGGCTGGGAAACTCTCTCATAAGCTGGTCTTCCAGCACCCCTTCTGCCTCCTCGAGGGTCTTGAGGGAATGGGAGAGGATGTCATACCCCCGACATTGCCTCCAGCTATTGAGCTCTGGCAGAATATACTCCACAAGATTGAGTCTGAAGAGTTCCTTTATGGTGCGGGCTGTACCGGTATGAGAGAATATAATCAGAAGTTCCTCTTTTATCCTCTCAGGTGCAACCCCTTTTATAAGTGGTGCCTGCTCCTTAATGAGCCTTCTTGTGGTGCGCTCAAGCCTTAAGTGGTGGAGCTGACAGAGCCTCAGTGCACGAAGAAGCCTCAGCGGGTCACGCTTGAACCCATCGGGAGAGGTAAGCCTCAGCCTTCTCTGGCGAAGGTCTTCAGTTCCGCCCGCAGGGTCTAACACAGACAGTGTGGGGCTACAATACAGCCTTTCGATATCCACAGCAAGGGAGTTTATCGTAAAGTCCCTTTTTCTAAGGTCTTCCTCTATGGTGGCACCATCTATGGGAGCAATGTCTATGGTAAACTGCGGGCTGCCCCTCTTTTTTACCACCCTCCATATGTCCCTTTCTGGGTCCATGAGAAAACCCTTTGCCCCGAACTTACCTGCAATCCACATTGCAACCCTTTCGGGCCCATCCTCTGTTACCACATCGTAGTCCTTCGTCCATCTACCTCTAAGGGCTGCATCCCTCAGCACGCCTCCAACAAGGTAGACCCTTATGCCCTCCTCTTCTGTGAGTCTGTGGAGGGTTCTCACCATAAAGTCCTCTTTGAGTGAGGCAAAGGACTCATAAAAAAAAGCCGACCTGCGGCCGGCTTTTCTATGGCTTTGTGGTCTCTCTGTCATACCACCTCTACTTCTATCATGTCGTCATCCAGTGGTGGTGCAGGCCGAGAGAGGCTTTCCACCTTCTCTGCCACATTGCGGTAGTCTCTGTCCATGTCGTAGACCTTCCTGAACATATCGAGTGCCTCCTCCCTTCTGCCTGCTGCCTCAAGTGTAGAGGCGAGCTCGTACATTACGGCTTTCCTATCGTCATCGGTCTTGCCTTCTATTGCAAGTGCCTTTTCGTAGAATTCTATGGCTTCATCGAATGCACCCTTTTTGGTGGAACACAAACCAAGCCTTGTGAGGGCATCGAACTCAAGGGAGGGGTCTTTAAGGCTCAACCTGAACTCATTTATTGCCTCATCGAAGAGCTCCATCTCCATGTAGGCTATGCCAAGGTTGTAGTGCGTTTCAGCGTCCTCTTTTGTAAGCTGCTCTCCCATGTCCTCTTTGAGCTCTTCTGTCATCTCCTCTGTAGAGCCCTCTGCAACAGGTGAGACGAGCTGCTCCAGAGCCTCCTCCACGCCAAGCTCTTTCATAAGGTCAACATACTGCTCTGGCTCTTCTGTCTTCTTTTGGGCATGTTCTGCCACCTCCGTTGCCTCTTCCTGAACCTCTTCCAGAAGCTCTATTTCCTGAGGCTCTTCTTCGTCCGCGTGAGCCCTTTCGACTTCAAGCTCAGGGGGCTCCTCTTCTTCGAAGAGCTCATCGGGTATCATTATAACCTCTTCCTCTGCCTTCTCTTCCATGGCTGCAGGCTCTGCTGTAGCTTCTTGAGGGGCTACCTTTTGAGCCAGCTCTTCTTCCACAGAGACCACTTCCTCCTCTACAGTCTCTATGGTCTCTTCTTCGGGCAATTCTTCCTCTAAGGGTGTAGAAACCTCTATCTCTTCGGGCTCCTCTTTTTCCTGTTCCTCCGACACCTCTGCAACCACCTCTTCTGGCTCCTCTTCGCTGAGCTCTGAGAAGTCCACCTCCTCTTCCTCTGGAGCCACCTCTTCGAGTATGCTTCGTGCCTGCTGGTTATCTGGAAAACGCTCGAGTATCTCGTTGCACAGTGCTATGGTGGCCTCTTTATCACCCCTTTCCCTGTAAAGGTCCACCAGCTTCAGTGCATACTTGAGGTAGTTTTCGTTGTCTTCTTTCTTTTTGTAAAGCTCAAGGAATTTTTCTATTATTGCCGTGTTTTGTGGGTATCTCTCGTATATCTCTTTTATAATCTTCTCTGCCCGTTCAAGCCTTCGCTGGCTTAAGAGTTTGTCGAATATGGTGCAATATTCCTCTATGGCATCGTCCTCATAGCCAAGCTCAAGCTCCTTTCTTGCAAGCCTGAGTCTTACGCCCGTGTTGTTGGGATCAACCTCGACCATCTTTTTAAGAAGGTCGAAGGCATCCTGTGTTCTGCCCTTACGCTCGAAGACATTCAGTATGTAGCTGTACTCACTTATTGCATCTGCAAGAAGGCGCTGTTTTGTGTAGAGCTCGGCAAGTTTGTAGTGGACATCAAGGTTCGTATCGTCAAGTTTAAGTATCTGCTTGTAGACGGCAATTGCCTTAAGGTAAAATCCCTTCTGGTTGTTTATCTTTGCTGCCTCCGAGTACTCCTTTATGGCATCCTCTTTTCGGCCTGTCTTTACATACAGGTCTCCAAGCCTCAGCCTGAGTGTTACATCCTGTGGGTCTATGGCAATGGCTCCTTTGTACTCCTCTATTGCCCTCTCAAGATGCCCTCTAAGTATGTATCTTTGAGCCCGCTCGATGTACTTCTCTTTGCCTCCCATGGTTATACCCCCAGAGCTGTTTTGCCCTTCACATTCCATGAAGGACTGAGATATTTTTCAACGAGTACCCCCTCCTTATATGCCTCCCTTTCTGTGAGCCCTTCTTCCTCGAAGGAAACTGAAAGCCTCTTTGCCATATTCTCAACAAGTGCCTTGCGGAATCTTCCCATATCTACCGTGGTAAACTCATCAATTGCCGCCATTCTGTGGGGTGCATCTTTTCCGAATAGCTCTGCTACAAGCTCTCTATCCACACTGAAAAGTATGGAGCCGTGCTGCAGGAACGCCCTCTTAAGCCTTCTCTGTGCCCCGCCTGAAAGTTTTCTTCTGCCCGCAGTAACCTCATAGCGCGATGCGGAATGGAAGCAGGACTCTTTTTTTCTGTATTCGGCAGTCCTTCTTTCTGAAAGCTCTGCATCAACGCCAATCTCTTTGAGTGTGGCCAATATAATATTATTTATCACATAATATGTAAACTGCAACCCCTTATCAAAAGGTTCCACATCCGTAGGTGCAACCACGGCGTAGGTGAGCTCTTTCCAGTGAAGCACAGCCCTTCCGCCCGTAGGCCTTCTTACGACCGGAATGGTGCAACCTGCAAAGACTGTGGCATCCTGCATGTAGCCCACTGTAAGTGTTCTTTCCTGCCAGCCGTATAGCCTCAATGTGGGCATGCCGTAGCCCTCTTCGAGAGCCAGAAGAAGTGCCTCGTCGCGTGCCATGTTTTCATGGCCTGACAAGTCCCCATCGAGCAGAAGTCGCCATCTTTCAAGAGCTCTCATAACCTGTATATTTTAGGAGAATCTTGAGAGAAAGTCTATATCAATATTGCCTGCTATGAAGTCATGGTCCTTCATGATCTCCAGTAGCAGGGGTATGTTGGTCTTTATTCCCTCGATTCTGAACTCCTCAAGGGCACGGGTCATCTTCTTTATAGCCTCATGGCGCGTGGGGGCGTGTACTATGAGCTTTGCTATGAGTGGGTCGTAATGGGACGGTATGGTGTATCCAGAGTATATTGCCGTATCAACCCTTACACCGGGTCCACCGGGTAGATATAGGGAGGTAATCTTACCCGGTGAGGGCACGAATGTCTTCGGGTCTTCGGCATTGATTCTACACTCTATGCTATGGCCTGAAAGTTTCACCTCCTTCTGCTTCAAAGAAAGAGGCTCGCCTGAGGCAATCCTCAACTGTTCTTTTACCATGTCCACACCGGTTATCATCTCTGTAACAGGGTGTTCCACCTGTATGCGTGTATTCATCTCCATGAAGTAGAAGTTCTTGTCTTTGTCCACCAGAAACTCTACAGTGCCTGCATTGACATACCCTATGCTCTTTGCAAGCCTTACTGCTGCCTCTCCCATCTTCTGCCTCAGCTTTGCATCTATTGCAGGTGAGGGTGCCTCTTCCACAATCTTCTGGTGGCGGCGCTGTATGGAGCACTCCCTTTCGCCAAGGTGGATGACATTGCCGTGCTGGTCTGCAAGAAGCTGTATCTCTATGTGTCGTGGTTTCTCGCAGTACTTTTCTATGAAGACCTCGTCGTCTCCGAATGCCGTGTGTGCCTCTCTTCTTGCCATGTGGAAAGCACTTCCAAGGGATGCCTGTGTGTGGACGAGTTTCATCCCCCTTCCGCCTCCACCTGATGCTGCCTTTATTATCACGGGAAAACCTATCTTTTTTGCCACCTCAAGAGCGCTCTTTTCGTCCTCAAGGCTTGCCCTGCTCCATGCAAGCACTGGAACCTTGACCTTCTCTGCCTCTTTCTTTGCCGCTATCTTGTTTCCCATAAGGCGAATAACCTTCGATGGTGGGCCTATGAACTTTACCCCACAGTTTTCGCATATCTCGGCAAACTCTGCACTCTCTGCAAGAAACCCATAGCCGGGATGCACCGCCTCGGCATCCACCACCTCTATGGCACTCAATATGGACGATATGTTGAGATAACTCTCTGAACTCTTGGCAGGTCCTATACATATGGCGGCATCGGCAAGGCGGACATGCATGGAGTCTCTGTCTACATCTGAATAGACCGCCACTGTCCTGACATCGAGCTCCCTTGCTGCTCTTATTATTCTTATGGCTATCTCGCCACGGTTTGCAATAAGTATTTTGTTGAACATGGGATACCTTCTCCAGAAGGAGTTTTTTGTGGGCTAAGGGGCTTCCTCCATCGGTCAGGAGGAGACCTCTATCTCAAAGAGCGGCTCACCGTATTCTACAGGCTGGCCGTTCTCAACGAGCACTGAGACCACCTTTCCCGTGTACTCAGACTCCACCTCGTTCATAATCTTCATTGCCTCTATTATGCAGACCACCTGCCCTGCCCTTACTGTGCTTCCCACATCCACGAAGGGGTCTGCGTCAGGGGCAGGTGCCCTGTAGAAGGTGCCAACCATGGGAGAGGTTATAACCTTTATGTTTGCCTTCTTCTCTGGTGCTGCCTTCTCAGGTGGTGCTGCTTCTGGAAGAGGCTCTGGAGTGGCTGGCCTTTGAGCCTCTTCGGGCTTAACACCAGCAGACCATCTCTTTATCCTTATCCTTCCACGCTGGTCTTCAAGCTCAAGCTCCTCTATGTCGGTATTCTTCATGAATCTGTAGAGGGATCTTATGTCTTTTATCTCCATAGTGCCTCCTATTCTATTGTTCTGAGCTCTTTGTTTCCCATTGTAAGAAGGGTGCATCCGTCTTTCTCTACAAACACCATGTCCTCTATCCTCACCCCGCCAAGCCCCTGCACATAGATACCGGGCTCAACGGTTACCACCATGCCCTCTTCGAGCACATCGGGGCTACGGGGTCCAAGATAGGGTGCCTCGTGCACCTTAAGGCCCACGCCGTGGCCTGTACCGTGCCCAAAGTATCTGCCGTAGCCAGCCTTTCTTATGGTGCTGCGTGCAATGCTGTCTATCTTCTTTGCCGCAACCCCTGCCTTTATTGCCTCTATGGCACGGCGCTGTGCATCGAGCACCGTCGTATAGAGCCTCAGGTGAGTGCTATCGGGCTTTCTGCCTGTAAAGTATGTCCTCGTCTCGTCAGAGCTGTAGCCACCGTAGACAACACCCATGTCGACTATGAGGAACTCACCCCTTGCTATCTTCTTTTGCGATGGCATACCATGGGGCAGTGCGCTTCGCTCACCTGATGCCACTATTATATCAAAAGATAGCCTCTCTGCCCCTGCCTTTCTTACCACACTCTCTATCGCCCAGGCAACATCCCTTTCGGCTTTACCAACGACCCCCGTGCCTTCAACCCTTCTGAATCCACGCTCTGCAATCTTTATTGCCCTTTTTATTCTATCGAGCTCTCCTTCGTCTTTTCTTGCCCTTGCCCGTTCAACTACACCTGTTATGTTTCTTACCCTGACACCATCGAGCCTCTTTTTGAATGCCATCCAGCGCTCGTAACTGAGTGTTCTTCCGTCAAGCCCGATGTTTTCAAAACCCCTCTTATTTACGAAGGCTGCAATATCTTCTGCCTCTTT
>DRQE01000013.1 GCA_011371515.1 Deltaproteobacteria bacterium | reverse complement strand
GCGTCCATAACAGACATAGGTGGTGTCAAGAACCTTATGGCAATAGCATGGAAGGATGCAGGTGGGGTGCGGGTTGTGGACATGAACAACCCGAAGTTTCCTGTGATGAAGAAGTTCAAGGGCGCAGGTGCGGTGCTTCATGACTCCTTCGTTACAGAGGATGGCCGTTACTACATGCTCGCCGCACAGGCATCAAACCACATGTGGATAATGGATGCCTACAAGCTGGAGTATCTGGGAACCATAAGCACTCGTGCAAACTCAGATGTGCCGGGCAAGATTCCCCATCCGGGGCCAGGGGCATGTGTAGAGGATATATGCTTCACACCGAATGTGGGCACAGGCACGGTAACAGCTTACAGGCCTGCAACAGTTGAGTTCGTAAAGAACATACCAACGACAGGTGCCAAGAACCCCGGTGGACTCTTCATAAGAAAGCATCCGGGGGCAAAACTTGTGGTTGCAGATGCAGTCTTCCACGAGGGCAAAAAACACAGCAAGGTATATGTGATAGATGCAGAAACCCTTGAGGTGGTGAAAAAGCTCGAAGTTGGTCCCGGTGCCGTGCATCCAGAGTTTACAGCAAAGGGTGTGTACATGTATGTATCTTCTTGGGGTGGCAATAAGATAGTTGTGTTCGATGGAAAGACCTTCAAGAAGATAAAGGAGATACCGGCAAAGACACCCACTTCCATAATAAACTCTGGAAGAACACATGAAAACGGGCTATAACCCTGAAAGAAAAAGGAGATAGCAGGTATGAGAAGGATAATCCTTACAGGAGTGATAATCCTTTCCTTATCTTTGGTGCTCTTTTCACCAAAGATTTCTGCCGCAACGGTGGAGATAAACATGGTTGCTGACCAGTACTACTTCGACCCCGATGTCATAAAGGTCAAGCGGGGCGATAAGTTGATAATAAACATAGAATCTCTTATGAGTGAGATGGAAAACTTTCCCCTACACGG
This sequence comes from Deltaproteobacteria bacterium, assembly GCA_011371515.1. Taxonomy (GTDB): domain Bacteria; phylum Desulfobacterota; class GWC2-55-46; order GWC2-55-46; family DRQE01; genus DRQE01. The sequence continues at coordinate 2,166 of DRQE01000013.1, read as the reverse complement.
CATATTCTTCCCCGCGCTTAACAAAAGGTGGGATCTGCCTACAGGGAAGACCACTACAATAGAGTTCGTCGTGGACCTGCCGCCGGGGGAATATCCCTTCGAGTGCGATATATACTGTGGTCTTGCGCATCCAGACATGAAGGGGGTTCTTATAGTAGAGGAGTAGGCTGGTATGCTGAATGTAACGAAGATGATAATGGGGGCTTCCTCAAGAAGGAAGCCCCCATTACATCCACAAAGGCCTGTTGTGGTCTGGAATGTAACGAAGCGGTGTAACCTTAAGTGTGAGCACTGTTATGCCGCTTCAAAGGATACATACTACCCTGATGAACTCACAAAAGAAGAGGCACGGGAGTTCATAAAAGACCTTGCCGCCTACAGGGTGCCAGCCCTTATACTCTCTGGGGGAGAGCCTCTTTTAAGGGATGACATCTTCGAGCTTGCCTATTTGAGCTCGAAGCTCGGTGTAAGCACAGCACTTTCCACCAACGGAACCCTTATAACAGAGGAGCTTGCAAAGAGAATAAGAGACAGCGGCATATATTATGTGGGTATAAGTATAGATGGCGATGAACCCACCCACGATACCTTCAGAGGGCAGAAAGGTAGCTTCCGCCGCTCCATAGACGGCATAAGGGCATGCCTTGAGGCAGGCATCAAGGTGGGCTTGAGATTTACCATGACACGGAAGACCATAGAGTGTCTGCCCTTCCTGATAGAGCTTGCTCTAAAGGAGGGCTGCCACAGGCTCTATCTATCTCACCTCGTCTATGTGGGTAGAGGTAGAAGGCTTTCTGCCGATGCCCTCTCCCCTGATGCCATGCGCAACACCATGGATGTGGTCTTCAATAGTGCAGAAAGAATACTCAAAGAGAGCAACCACCTTGAGATTGTTACAGGCAACAATGATGTGGACGGAATATATCTCTATTACAGATACCTTTCGAAAGACCCTCATCTGGCAAATTCCATATACCTTATGCTTGAGGCAAGGGGTGGCAACACGGCAGGCCGTCTTATTGCCTCGGTCGATAGTTTTGGCAATGTACATCCTGACCAGTACTGGTCTCTCTACAGGGTTGGCAATATAAGGGAAAGAAGGTTTTCAGAGCTGTGGAGCGATGAAGACCAGCCACTGCTTAAAAGCCTTAGAGACCGCCTCGGTCTTCTAAAGGGTAGGTGCCGTAGCTGTATACATCGCAGGCTCTGTGCGGGAAATTCAAGGATAAGGGCAAGGCACTTTTACGGAGACCTCTGGGCAGAAGATCCGGCATGTTATCTTACAAACACTGAGTGTGGTATAAATACAGATACTCTGGAGGCTATATGAAAGGATTGATAATTACTGTTACAACAATATTCATCCTCTCTACCGTGCCCGCCATGGCAATGGATTATGGCACGGGCGGGCTTGTGGTCATTGTTGAAAGAAAGGCAGGCAATGTGCTCGTTATAGACTCTACACGGCACAAACTGTTAAAAAGAATAACCGGGGTGGGAAACCTTCACCACGGAACGGTTAAGTTCTCAAGGGATATGCACTATGCCTATGTTATTACGAGAACCGCAGGGGTTGTAAAGATAGACCTGCATACCCTTAAGATTGTAAAGAAGGTGAGCGCTGGAAGGGACTCTGTGGGCGGGGTTATGACACAGGATGGTAGATACATAGCCTTAAGCAACTACGAGCCCGGAGAGGTGAAGATACTCGATGCAGAAACCCTTAAGGTGGTAAAGAGTATTAAGGCACACTCGAAGGATACTGTAGGTAGACCCATAGAGTCAAGGGTTGTGGGTCTTGTGGATGCCCCTAATGGAAGGCTTGTATTCTCTCTTATGGATGGCAGGGAAATCTGGGTTGTGGACGCAACAAAAAGGGACTTCCCTGTGGTTAAGAAGTACAGAAACATAGGTGGTTTCCCCTACGACGCACTTATAACACCTGACGGCAGATACTACATAGCAGGGCTTCTTGGCACTAACAAGGTGGCTGTTGTGGATATGTGGAAAGAGAAGATAAGGCTCGTAAGCCTCCACGAAGAGGAGAACAAAGAGGAGGCACCACTCTGGAAGATACCACACCTTAAAGGATGGGCAATAACGGGCAGATACGCCATATTGCCCGATGTGCAGAGAAAGTGGGCAGTGGTGCTCGACCTCGAAGAG
>DRQE01000012.1 GCA_011371515.1 Deltaproteobacteria bacterium | reverse complement strand
TACGAGGAGAATGGCCAGATAGATGAGGCAATATCGGAGTTCAACAAGATAAGCCCTGATAGAGAGGAATACATAGACGCAAAGATACACCTTGCTTTCATATACGAAAGACAGGGCCGTTACGACGATGCCATACAGGCACTCAGAGAGAGTATAGACATAAAGGGCGACGATGTGGAGCTCTACAAACTTCTCGCCTCCCTGCAGCGCAGTGCAGGCAGACTGCAGGATGCCATAGACACACTGAAAGATGCCGTAAACGTTGACCCAAAGAACACTGAAGTGTACTTCATGCTCGGTGTCATATACGATGAGATCGGAAGATGGGAAGACTGCATAGCCCAGATGCGCAAGGTCATAGAGATAGACCCCGAGCACGCAGATGCCCTCAACTACATAGGCTATACCATGGCAGAGCGTGGTATAAACCTCGATGAGGCAGAAGACTACATAAAGAGGGCTCTGAAGATAAGGCCCAACAGTGGCCACATAATAGACAGCCTTGGCTGGGTCTACTACAAGAAGGGTGAAATAGAGAAGGCCATAGCAGAGCTCGAAAGGGCTGTAAAGTACCTGCCCGATGATGCCATAGTTGTGGAACACCTTGGAGATGCCTACCTCAAAAAGAGCTTCAAGAAGAAGGCAATGGATGCCTACGAGAGGGCATACGAGCTTGCCCCTGACAATGAGTCTGTAAAGACAAAACTCGAAAGGCTCAGACAGGAGTTAAGTGCCCAGTAGAACATCCCCTGTAATAATCCTTCTTTTTCTGGTTGCTACCCTTATTACCGCCTGCTCCACAAGAGAAAGGCTTAAGCCCGCCCCTGAAGAGGCACAACCACCGATATGTTTGAGGATAAAAGGCACCTTTGAGATGAACGGGCTTAAGGGCAGACTCCTCATACTTACCAGAGAGCCTGACCTTATCAGGGTGGAACTCTACGGAGCCATGAACACCCTTCTTATGGCTGTGGCAGGCGATGGCAGAAGGTGTTCTTTCTATAGAGATGGAAAGGTGGGTGGCTGTAGCTGGGAGAACTCTATTCTTGTGGGTCCTGAAGAGCTTGTCTCCATAATCACTGCCCGTTACCAGAGACTTACGGGCTGGAAGAACCGCAAAGATAAAGATGGCAGGGTGGTCAAACTTACCAAATACCACGGGGATAGCCCGCTTGTGGTGATAACCATAGATGGCTACAGGGTTGTTGGTGAAAGGCTGTTGCCTGCAAGCCTTCTTATAAGAGGTAAGGGAAGAAAACTGAAGCTTGAGTTCAGAGAGATAACCCCTGAGCCTTCAATTGGAATGGACAGTTTCAGGCTTGGCTTCAGAAGGGAAGCCTTGCCTCCTTCCATACTGTCCTGAGTTTTTCTGCAACGAACTGCTGAATCTTCTTCAAAGACTCTTCTGAGAGTGCCTCAAACCTTACCACTATAACTGGCTGGGTGTTACTTGCGCGCACCAGTGCCCAGCCGTCATCAAAGACCATGCGTAGCCCGTCTATGTCTATAATCTTTTTTACCTCTTCCCGTTTAATCTCCTCTTTGAGCCTGTCTATTATCTGGAATTTCTCTTCTTCTGTGCAATCCACCCTTATCTCAGGGGTTGAAAATGTCTCTGGCAGCCCTGAAAGAAGCGAGGAGAATCTGAACTCGGGCTCCTTGGAGAGTCTTCTTGCAAATATCTCCACCAGTCTTACAGAGGCGTATATGGCATCGTCGAACCCCAAGTAGCGGTCTCTGAAGAATATATGGCCACTCATCTCGCCTGCAAGCTCTGCACCGAGCTCTTTCATCTTAGCCTTTATAAGCGAGTGTCCTGTCTTCCACATTACTGGTTTCCCACCGAGCCTTTCTATCTCATCATACATTATCTGTGAGCACTTGACCTCTCCAACGATTACAGAGCCCGGTTTTCTTTCGAGTATCTCTCGAGAGAATATTATCATGAGCTCATCGCCCCATACGATTCTACCTGTCTCGTCCACAACGCCAATGCGGTCTGCATCGCCGTCATAGGCTACGCCAAAGTCTGCCCCGCTGGAGCGCACCTTCTCTATAAGGTCTTTAAGGTTTGCCTCTATCGTGGGGTCAGGGTGGTGGTTTGGAAAGTTGCCATCGGGGGTGCAGTATAGCTCTATCACCTCACAGCCGAGCCTTCTTAGAAGTTCAGGTGCCACAAGCCCTGCTGTGCCGTTACCACTGTCTACTACGATTTTAACCTTTCTTGGAAGTCTATCCGATGGTATGGTGGCAGAGAATGTTCTTACATGGTAGTCTATGTAGTTCTGTATTATATCGAACTTCTCTATGGTCCCCCTCTTTTCTGATGGCTTGGTGCCCTCTCTTTCTATGTTGTACATCAGCTGTTTTATGCGCTGAATCTCGGGGCCATGGATGGTCTCTCTGCCAACACTTATCTTGAAGCCGTTATATTCGGGCGGGTTGTGGCTTCCTGTTATCATTATGCCACCATCGGGTTTTAGCCTGTGGAGTGCGAAGTACTCAAGAGGGGTGGGGCATATCCCTATGTCTATTATGTTGACCCCACATGAGGCAATTCCCCCTGTGAGTGCCTTCCAGAGTCTTTCAGAGCTTAAGCGAACATCTCTACCAACCACCACCTTTTCTGGTTTCTCACCCCGTCTCTCCTCTATGTAGCTTATGTATGCCCTGCCGAGGAGCTCAACCACATCGTCTGTTAGTTCATGGTCTGCCACGCCCCTTATGTCGTATTCTCTGAATATGGTCTCCTTTATGGATACACTCATGGGGTTTTCCTCCCTTACTGGGTTCTCAGTCTTTTGAAGAAACCTTTAAGCAGGGCTTCTCCTTCTTCCCTGAGGATGCCTTCCTCAACCACTATTCGATGGTTGAGTCTGTTGTCAGCCGGTATATCGTATACTGACCCACAGGCACCTGCCTTGGGATCTCTTGTGGCGAAAACGAGCCTTTCAACCCTTGCCTGCACCATTGCGCCCACGCACATGATACAGGGCTCAAGCGTTACATAAAGGGTTGCTCCCTTGAGGCGCCAGTTTTTAAGCCTCTTTGCAGCCTTCTTTATGGCAACAATCTCTGCATGTGAGGTGGGATCCAGGCTCTTTTCTTTAAGATTGTGCCCTCTGCCTACTATCTTGCCATCCACCACCACCACGGCTCCAACGGGCACCTCTTCCTTGGACTCTGCTTTTTTTGCCTCTTTGAGTGCCTCCTTCATGAACCCTATGTCTTCAGTGGTAGCCATCCACCCCCGTTGGGTAAAATACAGGAAAAGGGGTGTGTTGTCAAGCCTTCCTCTTTTGATTGATTAAGCCATCTTTTTTGGTTAAAATAGGACGGTAAAATACGTGGATAGACCTCTATGGCGGAGAAGACAGAGACACTCCTACTCAGAATCCCCATTCAGGGGATTTTTTATCATAATCCACTACCCAAGAGGCAGGGCTTACAGTTGACAGCCCATGGAAAATAAAAGATAATATAACCATTTTCTGAAAAATAAATATTATATAAAACTACTGCATTTCAGGAGGGGCTACATGGGGAAGATTTACATAGGAATAGACATCGGCTCGGTAAGTGCCGATACTGTCATACTCGACGAAAAACGAGAAGTACTTGAAAAACACTATGTGAGAACAAAGGGCGAGCCCTTTAGAACCGCCCTTTCCATTCTTGAAGAGATTGTCTCCCGTTATGGGCAGGACTCTATCGGGCTCGTTGCAACCACAGGCACGGGTGGCAAGACCATAGCACCCCTTATAGGTGCGGCATTCATAAACGAGGTCATAGCACAGGCAAAGGCAACGGAGGTTTATCATCCAGAGGTTAGAACCATCATAGAGATGGGCGGGCAGGATGCAAAGCTTATCTTTCTTGAGCCAGAGTCCGACGGCACACTTCGCATAGAGGACTTTCAGATGAACTCGGTATGTGCCGCAGGCACTGGCAGCTTTCTCGATCAGCAGGCAACAAGGCTCAACCTTACCATAGAGGAGTTCGGACGCCTTGCCCTTAAGAGCAAGAACCCACCCCGTATTGCAGGCCGATGCAGTGTCTTTGCCAAGAGCGATATGATACACCTGCAGCAGATAGCAACCCCTGATTACGACATCGTGGCAGGCCTGTGTTATGCAGTGGCAAGAAACTTCAAGGCAACCATAGGCAAGGGTAAGGAGTTCAAGAAGGTGGTCTCCTTCCAAGGTGGTGTGGCAGCAAACCTTGGCGTAAGAAAGGCGTTCAAGGATGTACTCGAACTCGATGATAGCGACTACATAATTCCTGAACACTTTGCCTTCATGGGTGCCCTTGGAGCAGTATTCATAGCCCTTGAAAGAAGAAAGGGGCTTGGCACATTCAAGGGGCTTGATGAACTGAAGAGGTTCGTCCTTGATGGCCTTGGTGAGCACGAAGGAGGGCTGTCGAAACTTCACAGGCCAGAGGGACATCCCTCTCAAAAACAGACCTCCACGGGCTATAGCTTTAAGCCCGGCGAAAAGGTGGATGTATACCTTGGCGTGGATGTGGGCTCTACCAGTACCAATGTTGTTCTCATAGATAAGGATATGAAGGTTGTGGCAAAGAGGTATCTTAAGACTGCAGGCCGCCCGCTCGAGGCAGTAAGAACAGGGCTCAAGGATATAGAAGATGAGTGTGGCGAGTATGTCAATGTCATAGGGGTGGGCACAACAGGCTCGGGCAGATACCTTACGGCAGACTTTATCGGTGCCGATGTGGTGAGAAACGAGATTACCGCACAGGCAACGGCAGCAGTGGCAATAGACCCGAAGGTGGATACCATATTCGAGATAGGCGGGCAGGACTCAAAGTACATAGCCATTAAGGACGGCGTGGTGGTGGACTTTGAGATGAACAAGGTCTGTGCCGCTGGCACGGGCTCCTTCCTTGAAGAGCAGGCAGAAAGGCTCGGTATAAACATAAAGAAGGAGTTCAGCGAGCTTGCACTCAGCTCTCAGGCACCTGCACCGATGGGAGAAAGGTGCACCGTCTTTATAGAGACCGACATGGTACACCACCAGCAGAAAGGTGTTGACAAGAGTGGACTTGTCTCAGGGCTCGCATACTCCATAGTGCACAACTACCTCAACAGGGTTGTTGGCGACAGAAGGATAGGCGAGCACATCTTCTTTCAGGGTGGCACCGCTGCAAACCTTGCAGTGGTTGCTGCATTCGAGAAGGTTACAGGAAAGAAGATAACCGTGCCCGAGCACCACGATGTTACAGGTGCCATAGGGGCTGCAATACTTGCCATGCGAGAGAAAGACCCATCACAGCCGACACGCTTCAAGGGGTTTGACCTCAGTAAGAAGAAGTACTCCATAGAGTCCTTCGAGTGTAGAGACTGTGCCAACATATGTGAGGTAAGAAAGGTCCTTATAGAGGGTGAAAAACCCCTCTACTACGGTGGCAGATGCGAAAAGTACGATGTTAAAAGAGAGGCATCTTCTGCAACAAAGGTGCCAGACCTATTTGCAGAAAGAGAAAAACTCCTTCTTACCATATATAAAGGAAAGACCCTGCCAGAGGATAGCCCCCTTATAGGTATTCCTCGCATACTCATGATGTTCGACATGTACCCCTTCTGGAAGGCATTCCTGAACGAGCTGGGCTACAGGGTGGTGCTCTCAAGACCAACGAACAAGGACATATGCAAGGAAGGGGTTGAAACCATAGTTACCGAGACCTGCTTCCCCGTAAAGGTGGCGCACGGGCATGTGAGAGACCTTATAGACAGGGGTGTAAAGAAGATATTCCTGCCCAGTGTTATAAACATGCCGCCTGCAAAGAAGGGACAACTTTTCACCCAACTCTGTCCCTATGTGCAGAGCTTTCCATACATAGCAAAGTCATCCTTCGACTTTGAGAAGGAAGGGGTCGAGATAATATCACCTGTAATACACTTCAACCAGCGGGAAAGCCTCGTTAAAAAAGAGTTCTACCAGTTTGGCGAGACCCTTGGGCGAAGTAAAAGTGCCGTGGACAGGGCACTTAAGATTGCAACAGATGTGCAAAAAGAGTTCAAGAGAAGACTTCTTGAAAGAGGAAAAGAGGTGCTATCGACACTCAAGGAGGATGACATAGCCCTCGTAATAGTTGGCAGACCCTACAACACCATGGACCCCGGCATGAACCTTGAACTTCCACAGCGCCTGCGTGAGATGGAAGTGCTCGCCATACCTTTCGACATGCTTCCTGTGGAAGAGCTCATAGACGACGAGATGGCAGAGGAGATGTACTGGAAGAGCGGGCAGAGGATACTTGCAACGGCAAAACTTCTCAAAGACGACCCACGGCTTTTTGCCGTATACATTACGAACTTTGGCTGTGGTCCTGACTCTTATATAACACACTTCTTCAAGGATACCCTTGCAGGAAAACCATTCCTGCAGCTTGAGATAGACGAGCACTCGGCAGATGCAGGTGCAATAACAAGGTGTGAGGCCTATCTGGACAGCCTTAGAAACATAAAAGAGAGGACCGGAAGACCTGTAAAGCCCAAACGCAGGGAGAGGACAGCCATAAAGAAGAGGCTGTATCTGCCCAACATGGCAGATGGCTCCCATGCGATAGCGGCAGCCTTTCAGGCATGCGGTATAGATGCGGTGGTGATGCCAGAACCCGATGAGGAGACCCTTAAGTGGGGTAGACGCTACACCTCTGGAAGGGAGTGCTATCCATCGATAATTACCACAGGTGATATGGTAAAGATTGTAAAGAGCAAGGACTTTGACCCTGAAAGGAGTGCCTTCTTTATGCCCTCCGGTAAGGGCCCATGCAGGTTCGGCCAGTACAACCGTTACCACAGGCTTATACTCGATGAGCTCGGCTACCCACAGGTGCCAGTGTATGCGCCTGATCAGGATGAAAAGTTCTATTCAGAGCTCGGCATGGTGGATGGAGACTTTCCGAAACTTGCATGGTGGGGCATGGTGGCGGTGGATCTGCTTGAAAAGCGCTTGAGAGAGGTAAGACCCTACGCAAAGAACCCAGAAGAGGTGGAAAGGCTCTACTGGGAGTGCATCCACAGGGTGTGTGATGCTATAAGAGAGAAGAGGTTCCCTGCCGAGGAACTCCGTTATGCCAAGGAGGCATTCAATGCAATACCTGTAGAAGGTGTGGGAACAAAGCCTGTTGTGGGCATAGTTGGAGAGATATACGTAAGGAGTAACCGTTTCAGTAACGAGAATATAGTAAAGAAGCTCGAAGCCCTTGGTGCCGAGGTAAGGGTGCCGCCAATATCAGAGTGGCTTTACTACATAAACCACACTGCAAAGAAGAAGAACTTAAGGCGTGGCGGCTATATTAACTTTCTCAAGGTGGCATTCAATGACTTCTTCCAGCACCACTATGAGAAGAAGATGCTCGCCATATTCGACGGCGACTTAAGAAGTGGCCACGAGCCCCACACAAAGGAGATTATAGAGCTTGCAGCCCCATACATACACGAGTCCTTCGAGGGCGAGGCAGTCTTGAGTGTGGGTAAAGTCATAGACTACATAGCCCACGGTGCATCAGGTATAATAAATGTTATGCCCTTTACCTGTATGCCCGGCACCGTGGTAAACGGAATCCTCAAGAGGGTGAGAGAAAAGTACGGAAACATACCCTACATAAACATGGTCTATGAGGGTATAGAGGACACCAATGCCATGACGAGACTCGAAGCCTTTGTGCATCAGGCAAGGGAGTTCATGGAAAGGCAGACGAGATGATGGAGTACCTCATAGCAGCATTGCTTGTTGTGCTCCTTGGTGTGCTTGCTTTCTGGATAGCCCCTGCGCTCAGAAGAGACCGGGACGCAATAGACAACCTTAAGCAGGACACAGAAGCCTTAAGGAGAGAACTAACAGACTCACTTACGAAGCATCTTTCTATAGTAAACGAGCAGCTCTCAAACATCACCTCACAGGTTGCAACCCAGTTGAGTTCTGTAACTTCCCAGTTGCAGACCTCGACGGGACAGCTGAACCAGAGGATGGATAATGCTGCAAGGGTGGTGGGTGAGCTAAAACAGAGTCTTGGTGAGCTCTCAAAGGCGGCTGAACAGATATTCGAGGTTGGAAGAGACATATCCACACTTCAGGAGATACTTCGCTCACCGAAGCTGAGGGGCGGGCTCGGAGAGTTTCTGCTTGAAGACCTTTTGCGCCAGATTCTTCCAGAGCAGAACTACGCTCTACAGTACAGGTTCAGAAGCGGTAAAACCGTGGATGCCATAATAAGGCTCAGTCAGGGGCTCGTGCCTGTGGATGCAAAGTTTCCCCTTGAGAACTTCAAAAGGATACTCTTGGCGACAACGGACAAGGAAAAGCGGGATGCAAGAAAGAGCTTTGTTACAGATGTCAAGAAACACATAGACAAGATAGCCTCTGACTACATAATGCACGAGGAGGGCACTTTCAACTTTGCCCTGATGTACATACCGGCTGAAAATGTCTATTACGAAACTATAATCAAAGAAGAGCCCCTTGAAGAGGCAGGGCTTTTAAGTTACGCGCTCTCAAAGAGGGTAATACCTGTGTCCCCCAATAGCCTCTATGCCTATCTGCAGACCATAGTCATGGGGCTTAAGGGGCTTGAGATAAGCAGGAAGGCACAGGCTATACTTAAACACCTTGAAGCACTTGGGGTGGAGTTCGACAAGGTCTCAGATGACTTCGAGACCCTTGGCAGACACATAGCCAACAGCAAGAACAAATACGACGATACGCTTAAGAGGATGGAAAGATTTAGGCAGAGGTTGAGCGGGGTGGAAAGGCTCAAAGAGGTTGAGCTGAAAGAACTACCTTAAGAGAAAAGGAGGGTTGAAGGCTTGGCAAGAAGAAAGAAATACAGCCTCTGTGTGGTAGGGGCAACAGGGCTTGTGGGTAAAGAAATCTTAAGCATACTGGAAGAGAGGGAGTTTCCTGTAAAGGATATAAGGCTCTTTGCCTCTGAAAGGAGCGCCGGTGAAAAGATGGAGTTCATGGGTGAGGAGATTACCGTTGAGCCCCTTGAAGGAGCAACCT
>DRQE01000011.1 GCA_011371515.1 Deltaproteobacteria bacterium | reverse complement strand
TATGGTATATAGGCACACAATCCTTAGAGATTTTGTTAAAGCTGTTGCAAGATGTTAACTTGGAGTCATATTTATCATAAGCCAGAAGTAGATAAAAAACAGTCCCTTAAAAGTTACACTGTAACAGACCGTCTCCATTTCCCCCCTTGAACCTCCTGCTCCAATCTGGCATAATTCTTTGTAGAGACCTTGCGAGGAGTAGTGTGTGTGAAAGGCATGGGGTTTAAATACCATGCCTTTCGTTTTTTATGCAACTCTTAAAAAGGAGATCTGCTATGGATAACAGGGAGAAACAGCCCATGGACTTATCCTACAAAGAGGCTCTTCAGGAACTTGAACAGGCTATGAAACTCATTGACAGAGAAATCGCCCGCCTTGAGGAGATGGGCGAAGAGAGGTTTAACGAACTTCAGGCCCGAAGAAGACAGCAGATAAGGGAGCAATACCCCGGCGGATGGATTATACTGTATCATCTTATACGGTACTTTAATCTTATCGAGGCTATCCTGTGCTACCTGTGGGAAAGGGTCAGAGGAAAGGTTGTTATGGCAAGGCTTAAGTTTATATTGTATGCCGCAAGGGTTGAGCACTATTTAGCCCGTATGAGGGACCATCTAAGACGGTGAGACTGTGCACCAGCTAACCCCTGCGCCTCTATGTCTTTCTGTGCGCACTATATGCGCGTTTGGTTTTATATGGACCTCTGAAGGGGGTTGACAATCCTCTAAAGGTTTTATAATATCAATACATTAAGGCTGGGCGGTTAACTCAGCGGTAGAGTGCCACCTTCACACGGTGGAAGTCAGAGGTTCGAATCCTCTACCGCCCACCATTTAAATTTTCTTTAAAATCGATTGGTTATAAGGCCTGCCTATTTTCATTTAGACCCTGCTTAAGTGTGATTGTGTCAATATTGTGTCGGAACTTCGAGGATGTGCACCTCTATATCCCATTTAAAAGGTATGGTTCTCAAGCTCTTTGACCTTCCGCCGCGTCAGCATTTTACTATAAAAAACCAGCCAGTAGTACAAAGAACCTCGGCTTTAAAGATGTAGTTGATAGCTTTGTAGTAACAGCTAAACAAAAATTCAACCATCAAAATACCGCTGTAAGTCTGCTACACTTTCTTCAAATAGATATAAACATAACATGAAACAAAAGGCTTCTCCTCTGCTAAAGATGCCCTGTATTTTTGCCGAATAGAACACTGTTGATGTAACATGATATGCCAGAATGGTTGACAGACTTCATAAATTTTGATAAGAAATGTTAAACTCTTTATGGAGTTGAAGGTTTTTGTTATTTTTTGTTAAAAGTGTTCCGGTTGTAATATATGCATAGTTAACTCTCTCTCTGTGGTGGGCTTTTTTATTAATGTATTATGGTAAACTGCAAAGGAGCAGTACTATATGGTTCACTTTTCTCGCCGATGAGTGTACATACATCTACGGTCTACAAAGGTATATAGAGCCAATTTGCCTCGAAAAGTCTGAGGGTATACTCTGTGGGGCAGACGATAAAGATATTTGTTGCTGACGATCATCCCATTATAATTGAAGGCATAAGGCAGGTCTTTTCCGGTCTATCAGGGTATAGCATTGTGGGTGATGCCCAAGATGGCATCTCTGCTGTAAAAAGGGTTGCCTCTCTTAAGCCCGATATTGTCTTCATGGACATATTCATGCCCAATATGGACGGCCTTAAGGCGACAAGGCTCATTACTGCAGAGCTTCCCTTCACAAAGGTTTTGATATTCTCCATGTGCTATGACAGAGAACGCATAATCGATGCCTTCAGAGCGGGTGCAAAGGGGTATATCTTTAAAGGAACGGCTACGGAAGAGATTGTAAGTGCGGTGGAGAAGGTTATAGCTGGTAAGCAGTATATAAGCCCTCAGATAGTGGATGAGTTTATGGAGGATTTTGTATATACTCTAAGAAACTCAAACCCAATAGAACCCTTTGATACCCTTAGCCAGAGAGAAAGAGAGATACTAAGACTCATCGCAGAAGGAGCAACCACAAAGGAGATAGCCTCAAAACTCTACATATCGCCCTCCACAGTAAAGACACACCGAATAAACATTATGAAAAAGCTCCATGTCAGAGATATTGCAGGGCTTGTTAAGATAGCCATACGCAAAGGTATGACCAAAGTTGATTGATACCGCAAGATTAAATTAATCCCTCGGATGAGCCTCAAGTCAACCCACCGACTATCCTAAAATACATCTTTTTTCCTATCAACACAGACATCACAGAACCGATAAGAACATGTGTGGTCTACAAACTTGTGCGAGGAGGTCATTATGGGAATAACCGTTAGGAGAGCAGATGATGGTGTACACATTGTGATAGACGGAAAGGTATCCATAGAGGATGCCCCGCTTTTGCTAAGGTCTGTGACGGATAATATAGAACAACTTACTGCCATACACATGGGAGAAGCAGAAGCTATAGATACTTCGGTAATACAGATACTACTTATGGCAGACAGGGTGGTAAGAAAAAATGGCAGAAGGCTCTGTATCGTCGAGCCACCTGATGAAATAGTAATGACCTTTGGGGCTGCAGGTCTTTCTGAAACCTTCGGGTTGGATTATATGTAATCGTAAGATACATCCTATTTGTATAGTTTGGTCTCATAAATTACAGGAAGGGCAATGAATAATAGCGTTGATGTTAAAAGAATACAGAGAAGGATTCTAGTTACAGGGAGTACACTGTTTGCCATTCCTGTAATAATCCTTTTTTACTTTACCCAGAGCAATACCGTAACGGCTATTGCTGTTTGTTTATGGTTTCTGGGAGGTCTTGCTCTATATTTTTACGCAGGAAGAGAGCTCAAGGTACTGGCTTCAAATCTGGAAAAGGAGAAAGAAGATTATCGGCATGAGGTGGAAGAGAAGAGCGCCATATCTGAGTCGATTATGCATGGATGCATCAGGCTCATACCTGTGCTGAACGAACAGCTGAAAGAGGTTGTAGAGTACACAGAACAGGCAGCACTTGATATAAGTGCCAGATTTCAGGATATAGCAACAAAGGCTCATGAACAGACAAACACTGCACTGAATACGATAAAGGCAAAAGATGGTAAAGACGGCCTGAGTATAGAAAATATACTAAACCTCACAGGTAACAGTCTGGAGGACATGGCAGAAGAGGTTGTTAATGCCTCAAAGTCATTGCTCAAGGCAGTTGAGGAGATGGATGATCTTGCGGCTAATGTCCATAAGATATCAAGGATAATGGAGGATATAGAGTTCATAGCAGACCAGACCAACCTTCTGGCACTCAATGCAGCCATAGAAGCCGCAAGGGCAGGTGAGGCTGGAAGAGGGTTCTCTGTGGTAGCTGATGAGATACGCAAGCTATCTTCAAGATCATCTTCGGCAAGCACAATGATAAAGGATGTAATAAAGACCATACATGAGCGGATAGAGGAAGCCTCACAGAGTATAAAAGAGATGGCAGCAAGAGACATAGAAGAGGCAGAAAAGACCAAAACAAAGATAACACAGCTGCTGCGAGATATAAGAAGTACCCATGGAGAGCTTGAGAAATCAGTAGACATGCTTATCGACGGAAGCAGGGTTATAGCCAATGACATATCTTCTATAGTTACATCCCTGCAGTTTCAGGATATAACACGCCAGAGAATAGAGCATGTAATAACCCCACTTAACGACATAAAGAATGAGATGGAGATGTTTCTCAATGCCGATGAAGAAGGCTTCAAAGAAATAGACAGCATAGAGAAAAGACTGGAAAATCTTGCAAAACACTACACCATGGAGAAAGAAAGAGCAACGCTCAAGATATTTACAGATGGAAAACAGGAGGAACTGCCCCAAACAAAGGTGGCAACACAGGACGACAAACTCGGAGACAATGTAGTGTTATTCTAAAGTTAAGAAAGGGGTGAGATACTATGGCTAAAACCATACTTATCGTGGACGATGCCCCAACTATGAGACAGATGGTTGGGTTTACTCTTAAGAGCAAGAACTACTCGGTTGTTGAAGCATCCGATGGTAAGGAGGCTCTTGAAAAACTAAAGAATGGGCTTTCACCAGACATGATTATAACCGACCTCAATATGCCGCAGATGGATGGAATATCACTCATAAAGGCTGTAAGGGGACTTCCAGGGAAAAAATACATTCCCATACTCATGCTCACCACTGAGTCTATGGAAGAGAAGAAAAGAGAGGGACAGGCTGCAGGCGCTACCGGATGGATAGTAAAGCCCTTTACACCAGAGCAATTGCTCAAGGTGGTGGATATGGTAATGCCATAGATTAGGGCTGGAGGAGTTATAGGATGTCCGACAGTTTTGCCTTTGATACGACCAAGATAAAGGAAAGTTTCTTTTCAGAATGTGAGGACTACATCTCCAGCATGGAGAGCTACATCTTGGAACTTGAGGAAACGCCCGATGACAAGGAGCTTCTCAACGCCCTTTTCCGAGCAGTCCACTCCATAAAAGGTAACAGCGGTTGTCTGGGATTTAACGACATATACTCGTTCACCCACAGGATGGAGACTGTACTGGATAGACTCAGAAACGGTGAAATGGGTTTTACAGGCGAGCTGTCTACTATTCTTTTAGAATCGGTTGACTGTATAAAGGTGCT
>DRQE01000010.1 GCA_011371515.1 Deltaproteobacteria bacterium | reverse complement strand
CAAGAACTCAAGACAAAGGGTCAGGCTCTTCTGGTCTGCCTCTTTGAGCAAACTCTCTATAGCCTTCTTGGTTGCATCCTTCGAGCATGGCTCTGCCTGAAAAAGAAACAATTCATAAAGCTCCACTTCCAATGCACAGGCAAGCTTTTGTGCAGTTTGTATGGTTATATTCTTCTGTCCTCTCTCAATTGCACTTATGTACTTGGTGTTCACACCACTTCTTTCTTCGAGTTCTTCCTGAGTCAGTCCTCTGAGTTCCCTTATTCTGTGAAGCCTTCTGCCAAAAGCCTTTAGTATATCCATATCCAAAAACCTCTTTTAACACTCTACCACCCTGAAAAGCGAAATATAAACAATTTATAAGTTTACTTTTTGATAAAAATATATTTTTGAGTTGACATTTTGTCTCTTTTATGTTAACTATTCGCAATAAGGTAGCTTATAATCTAACCACACACAAAAACAGCGAGTATTCACATGTATAGAAGGATGATTTTTGTTCTTCTATTTACATCCATGTTTACTTATGGTTGCGCCACAAGAACCCTTGGTCCAAAACCAGAGGAACCACAGGTATATATGAACATACGTATCGACTCCATACCATCAGGTGCGGATGTGTACACCATAGATACAGATGATGGCACTCTTGTAACAAAGCTATGCACCACACCATGCGACCTGCCAGTAGGGCTTGCCACCAAATACTGGTCAACAGGAGAGAGAGCACTAACATGCGGAGGATGTGTGACTATGTGGGGTAGGTATGTGAAGTTCGGAGAATATAACGAAGACACAAAAGGCTGGGATATATTGTTAAGTCTTGCCATAGTAAAAGATGGCTATAGAACCAAAGCATTGATAGAAAAACCTGTCGGCATTATTGGAGGAGACCACGACTTCCCACCCCCTGACAGGCACATAACTCTCAGGCTGGAAGAAACGGATGGCTCATACTATGGTTCAGACAATTACGAGATAGAGTATTGCCTTAGAAAGAAGCGTGAGTACGAGGCAGCGTTGAGGGCATACAAGAAGGCGCTCTCTAAGCTGAGTAGCGCAAAGACATGGAGCTCTTTCTACGACCTTGGATGGGCACAAAAAAAGTACTCAGAACCCGGCTTTGACAAAGGTATGGTATTTCTTGGAATGCTCGGCAGCAAAATGAACAGATACGATGCGGAAAAAGAGGTGGAAGCGGCGAGACAGAGACTTGAGGCAGCAAAGGCACAACTCTGTGATTAGCCATGTAGGGGTTGTTAGGGAGCAGGTTTATCCCGTTCTCTCTGTTCTCGCCGTTACCTCGTCTATCCAGCAGAGATACTCATCGAGCCCCTTCTCTACAGGCAGGGCTATAAGCTCTGGCACATCGTAGGGATGTAGCTCTCTTACCCTCTTTTTAAGGCTTTCAAAAAGTGTGCTTCTGGTCTTGAGCACACAGAGGACTTCCTTTTCGTCGTAAACCTCGCCTTTCCACCTGTATATGGAGCGTATGGGGTTTACAACATTACAGCAGGCACAGAGTCCCTCTTCGACAAGGCTTCTGCCGATGGTTGCGGCAACCTCTTCATCAGGTGCGGTCATGAAGACAACCACATGCTGGCTCATATTTTGCCTCCCTGAAGAAGGTATTTTATGGTTATCCATGAAAGGGCTGTAACCCCCACCCCTATGGCGTCTTCGTCCACATCGAAGTCGGGTGTATGCAGAGACGATGTTATGCCCTTCCTTGGGTTTGCAGTACCAAGCCGTAAGAATGTGGCAGGCACCCTTTCTGCAAAGTATGCAAAGTCCTCCGAGCCCATCTGTGGTTCTTCAAGCTCAACAAGGGCTGTGCTACCGAGTGCCTCTTTTATAGCCTCTCTTGCAAGGTCTGTGACGCGGGGATTGTTCATAACAGAGGGGCTGCCGAACTCGTAGTGGAAGTCATAGGTTGCGTCTGTGGCAGTGGTTATACCCTTGAGAATCAGCTCTATATAATGTGGTATCTTCTGACGCACATCCTTGTCAAGGGTGCGCACAGTGCCCTTCATCTCAACCCTATCGGCTATTATGTTTGGTGCGGTGCCTCCGTTTATGGTGCCTATGGATATTACCGCGTGATGGAGGGGGTCTGTCCTTCTGCTCACTATGTGCTGTATGGCACTTATTGTCATAGAGGCAACCAGTATGGCATCCACCGTCTGATGTGGCCTCGATGCGTGCCCGCTTCTGCCCTTAACGGTTATGGTGAATCTGTCCGAAGAGGCTGTCATAACGCCGTCTTTACAGCCGATCTTACCCACCTCAAGCTCGGGATAGCAGTGGAGCGCAAGCATTATCTGCGGGGCTGGCTCTTCAAGTGCACCATCCTCTATCATGGACTTTGCCCCTCCGGGCCCACTCTCTTCAGAGGGCTGAAAGATAAACTTAACGGTTCCCCTGAGCCTGTCCTTGATAGAAGAAAGCACCATGGCAACACCAAGAAGCACCGTGGTGTGCACATCGTGCCCGCAGGCGTGCATCACACCCTTTACCTTGGAGGCATAGGGCTTGTCTTTTATGTCATCCATCGGAAGGGCATCCATGTCTGCCCTTATGCCCACAACACCACCTTGTTTTGCTCCTTTCAACACACCCACCACACCGTAGCCACCAACACCCTCTCTCACATCTATGCCGCATTCTCTCAGAAACCGTGCCACAAGCTGTGAGGTCCTGTGCTCCATGCCGGAAAGCTCGGGATGGCTGTGTATGTCACGCCTTATGTTTACAAGCCTTGCGTTAAGTGAGGAGACCTTCTCTTTGATTTCTTCAAGCATCCTGTCATCAGCTAACTTCAACGGCAGAACCTCCTCTTCTTGGGTCTGCTCCTGCGGTAAAGCCCTTCTTATCCTTTTTGACCATGTTTACCCCACCAAAGTACATGTGTTTTCTCTTCCACAGGTTACACCTTATACCTTCCTCTTCAAGCTCTCTTACCACCTCACGCTCTATGCCCTCTTCAAGCTGGAGTATCTCGCCATCCCAGTGCACACGGGGTAACTCCACCGCCTTCTGGGGATGGAAGCCAAAGTCCAGTATGTTCACTATCGTCTGTACCATGGCGTTTCGTATCCTCTTGCTTCCGCCTGTGCCGAGCACAAATGCAGGCACCATGTCTTTATCCATTATTATAGTTGGCGACATCATCGATTGTAGCCTCGTTCCGGGTGGGTAACGGTGGAATCCATCAGGGTTTAGCTCGTCTTCACCGAGCATGTTGTTCATCATAATGCCCGTGCCGGGTATCATGTACCCACAGCCTATACCAACAGAGGTTGTTATGCCCACGGCATTACCATCTTCGTCCATAACGCTTATGTGTGTGGTGTTGCCGGTGGCAACCCTGTGTTTGCTAAGGTTAAGGAACTCCTCACCAAGGGGGTTCTCCTCATCCCTTCGAACCTCATCTGCCGTCTTCATTATGTTGTAAAGAAGCCTTATGTAGGCTGCACTGTTGTGTCCAAGCCTTTCGGGCTCATACTCTTCAAGTAGCTTCAAGGAAAACCCTATAAGAAGTCCTCCTCCAGAAGGGGGTGGGTTTGTGTATATATAACGGTCTCGGTACTCTACCACAAGGGGCTCTCTCTCAGCCACACAGTACTCTTTCAGGTCCTCCTCTGTTATAAACCCTTCTGGTGGAGAGAATGCCTCGAGCAAGGCGTCTTTTATATAGCCTGTGAAGAATGCACCGAGCCCCTCTCCTGCAAGGTAGCGCAGTGTTTCTGCAAGTGCTTTATTCTTTATAACATCTCCCTCATCAAGCACCCTGCCAGAAGGGGCGTATATCTTTTTACCTTCCTCTGTGAGCGTAAGCATGGGTGCAAGTATGTGGATTATCTCTGCCTGCCTTTCGTTGAGCACTATGCCCTCTTCTGCATACTCTATGGCAGGTTCAAGGAGTCTTTCAAGCGGAAGTGTGGCATGACGCCTGTAGACCTCGTCGAGCCCAGCCATGGTTGCTGGCACAGCAGCAGAGCCTCTACCTATGTAAAGTTCCTGCGGGGTGCCTATGAAGTTTATCTCTATGGGGAAGAACTCAATGGAGTCGCCTTTACCGGTATACCCCCTGCCGGGGGTGCTGCTAAAAAAGTCGTATAGCAGGGTAACCCCTTCTCTTCTTACATGCCCTATAAGGAAGCCTCCGCCGGCAGGGCTCGTAAGGGCAGACTCGCATACGAAGGATGCAACACTTGCAGCAATGGCTGCATCAAAGGCATTTCCGCCGAGCTCAAGCATCCGTGCACCTGCCTTTGCCGTAAGCGGATGGCCTGCCGCCACCATACCACCTGTGTGCCTTACTTTCGCCAAGCCTCCACCTCTTCTTTAAGTCTCTGAGAAAGTTTTCTTACCACTGCTTTAAGATTACCCTCTTTTTCATACTCCTCCATCTGTATGTAAGAGCCAGTCCTCGTAGAGAGTATGTCCATTACTCCATCCACATATCGCTTTGTGCCCATCTCCCTTACATCCTCTTCCACCATAGAGAGCACCTCTTCTATAGCCTTCCTTACGGGCACCGTGCCCTTACCATCGGCTGTTATGAATCTTCCATCAAGCCCGTACCTTGCAGCCCTCCACTTGTTCTCTCTGATTATGGCAGAATGGGGCCTTCTGTAAGGTATGCCAGAGTCCACATCCCTTCCCGTCCTGCGCACCAGTGCCTGTATGAGAGATGTTATAGCCAGCACATCCTTTACGGTAAGCGGCATGTCGCATATTCTGAACTCAAGGGTGCCGAAATCAGGATGGGGCCTCATGTCCCACCAGATTTCCCTTATTGTGGTTATGGTCTCCGTTACAAGATATGTGTTTACCACACTCTTGTATTCGTCCCAGTCTTTAAAGTAGAAAGGCAGCCCTGCTATCGGCAGATTTTCAAGCACCTTTGTTCTGTAAGAATGAAGCCCTGTGAGCTCACCCTCCCAAAAGGGTGAGTTCACAGATAGTGCCAGAAGGTGTGGCAGATAGTAGAGAATTCTATTCATTACATCTATACACTTCTGTCCATCACCTATACCCACATGCACATGAAGCCCAAATATATTGAACCTGCGAGATACAATGCCCAGTCTTTCGGCAAGCATCCTGTAGCGCGGCTTGTCTGTAAGGCGTTGCTCACGCCACGGTGAGAAGGGGTGTGTGCCCGAAAACCACACAAGGGTATCATGCCTTCTGGCTTCCTCCATTACGAGGCCCAGTTCCTCGTAGACCCACCTTTCAGCCTCTTCCATGGTCTTGCATACAGGGGTGTTGAGCTCAAGGTTGGAAAGGAAGAACTCGTGCTTTACAGTGCCCTCTATCCCTTTGAGCCCCTCGATAATCTCTGTGGATGTGTGCTTGAGTTCAAGTGTTACGGGGTCTATAAGCTGAATCTCAAGCTCTATCCCCAGTGTAAGTGGTTCTGATGGTTTAAACTCCAGATTCATAAGAACGGTTGATATAAAGATAACATCATCTGCTGGATAAATCAAACCCTACATTCACTCTGATTATACCAGAATCCTCCACAGCCGAAAACCCCGCCCCCTTGACACAGGGCTCTGTGCCGTATTATCATCCTTTAACGCTTTCAAGCCACCGAAGGGTCTTTCTCTATATGCTGGAAAAGATTCTGAGCCTTTCAGGGCTTCTTGTGTTCATAGCAATAGGGGTGCTTCTGTCTGAAAACAGGAGAGCCATAAACATAAGGCTTGTCCTCTGGGGGCTTGCTCTACAGTTTATCTTTGCCCTTTTGATACTCAAGACCCCTGTGGGTTATCCCGTCTTCGAGGGGGCAAGGGTGGTTATGACTGGTATTCTCAACTTTACCGATGTGGGTGCCTCCTTTCTTTTCGGCAAACTTACCACAGACTTTTCGATGGGTGCAGTTGTGGCATTCAAGGTGCTGCCCACGATAATATTTGTGTCTGCCCTTATGGGGGTTCTCTACTATTACGGCATACTACAGGCGATAATAAGGGCTATGGCATGGGTCATGCGCAGGACTATGGGGGCAACAGGTATAGAGGCCTTCATGTCCAGTGCCTTCGTCTTCATGGGTATAGAGGCAATAACAGGGGTAAAGCACTACATACAGCGGATGACACGCTCTGAGCTCTTCTGCCTTATGACAGGCTTTATGGCAACCATTGCAGGAAGTGTGATGGCTGCCTATGTGAGCTTCGGTGCAGACGCAGGACACCTTCTTGCTGCATCTGTTATGAGTGCGCCTGCAAGTATTGTGATGGCAAAACTCCTTGTGCCCGAAAGCTCAGGGAAGACAACCGATGAGCTCACCAGTGTGGAGCTTAAAAGCGACGATGTGAACACAATAGAGGCTCTTGCAACAGGCGCTCAGGAAGGGGTGAAACTTGCCATAACCATAGGTGCCATGCTCATTGCCTTCGTGTCTGTAATAGGTATGCTCGATAGCCTCCTTAATCAGCTTGGCACATCCTTTGGGGAGATAACGGGCTACCTCTTCTCTCCTGTGGCAATAATAATGGGTGTACCCCTGCAGGACTCTATAGAGGTTGGCAGGCTTCTTGGCATAAAGGTCATATTCAACGAATTCATCTCTTATCAGATGCTTCAGGGCTACATACAGGATGGCACCTTAAGCCCTCGTTCGGTGGTAATAGCCACCTATGCCCTCTGTAGCTTTGCCAACTTCGGAAGCCTTGCCATCCTTATAGGAGGTATCGGTGGGCTCGTGCCAGAAAGGAAGAAAGAGGTATCCCGCCTCGGGCTCAAAGCCCTTCTTGCAGGCACCATGGCAGGGTTCATGACGGCAACCATCGCAGGCATACTCATATAAAAAAGGCGAACACCTTTGCCTGCTCTCTCGTTGTCCTGAAGATAGCCTGTGCACCCCTATGGTCAGCCCGACTACCTTCTCTTTTCAGGAACAAGGGGCGCGCCCCTTTTCTTTTTCTCCTCTATTTCTTTTATAGTGTTCTCAAGGGCTATGAACCTCTGTGGGGTGGATGGATGGGTTGCGGAAAAGTTCGTCTTTATTGAGGCTGGGTGTTCTACCGCCATCCTTCGCCAGAAGTAATGGGCGTCTTTTATCTCGTAGCCTGCCCTTGCCACTATGTAGAGGCCCATGTAGTCTGCCTCTGCCTCAAACTCTTGGCTGTACATCTCTGCGCCGAGTTCTGCAAAGAGACCCTCTGTGGAGACCCCTGTGGTTGACTCTATGAGTATGTCGAAAAGTGTTCCAACGAGAATGTTGCCCTGTGTTTTGAGCACATGCCCAAGCACATTGTGGGCAATCTCGTGACCCAGAACGAGGGCAAGCTCCTGATCACTCTCTGCAAAGCGTATCATGCCCGTGGTTATGGTAACATTCTTTCCATCTGCAAAGGCATTGACCGCATCGTGCACCACAAGCCTTATGTCGTAGTTACACACACTGTCTGGCAGGAGTTCGAACTCTTCTATGTGGGTATCCCTTCTTACCGTAAGGCTCAACCTCTTGGAAGAGTTCTTTATTATAGAGCCAACCTCTTTAATACTCATACCCTCTGTAGATATGCCGTTTACAGAGAGTATGCGGTCTCCTGCCTGAAGCCCCATTCTTCCTGCCGGAAGGTCGGGGTGCACGTATCTTACATAGATGCCATCATCGTAGATGGAAAAATATCTTCTTGCAATCTGACGGTACTCATCTCCGTATGAGTCTACATCGTGTATAACCAGCCCGTAGGAATAGCCCCTGTGTTTGTCACAGAACATGCTCGCTGCCCTCAACAACGGAAGAGCCACATTCCACAACCTCTCCTCACGCTTTATGTATATGGAGAATGCCAGCTCACGCTGCCTCTGGGCTTCCTCGTAGAGGGCGCCCTTTTCCACCTCTGGCACCTCAAGTGCGGGCATACATCCACCCAGTAAGGCAAGAAGCACCAGAGCCAGAAGACCATTTCTAAGACTTCCAGACATCATAGCCATTTTGGGTTACATCTTTCCTTAACCTATATCATCCACCGAGCGATATTCCATGCCCAGTGCCTTTGCAACATTTGGATGTGTTATAAACCCTGCCATGGTGTTGACACCCCTGCGCAGGGAGTGGCTTGTTCTTATCGCCTCTTCGGTGCCACTTTCTGCAATGGTCTGTATGTAGGGAAGTGTAACATTGGTAAGTGCAAATGTGGAGCTTCTGGGCACAGCCCCGGGTATGTTTGTAACACCGTAATGAAGTATGCCGTGCAACTCGTATACAGGCTCTCTGTGGGTGGTGGGCCTTATGGTCTCGACACAACCGCCCTGATCCACGGCAACATCTATTATGATACTACCCTTCTTCATGGTTTTAACCATGTCTTCCGTAACTATCCGTGGGGTCTTCATGCCCGGTATGTGCACGGCACCAACGAGTATATCGCTATCTCTTACAGCCCGTTCCACATTGTAACTGTTTGAGACGAGCGTTGTAATGCGCCCGGAGAATAAGGTATCCAGTGTCCTCAACCTTTCCACATCCACATCGAGCACTGTTACGTCACCATAGAGCCCCACAGCAGCCCTTACGGCATTCAGTCCCACCGTGCCTGCCCCTATTACAACGAGCTTTGCCCTTTCCACCCCCGGCACACCACTTATAAGAAGCCCTCTGCCTCCCATGTGCTTCTGCATGAAATAGCTTGCAAGCAACACGGAAAGCCTTCCTGCTATCTCGCTCATGGGTTTAAGTATGGGTAGCCCCTGCGGGGTCTCAACGGTCTCATAGCCTATGGCCGTAATCTTTTTCTGTATGAGGGTTCTGGCAAGCTCCCTCTTGGTTGCAAGATGAAGGAAGGTGAAAAGGGTTGTGCCCTCTTTCAAGAGAGGATATTCTTTCTCAAGCGGTTCCTTTACCTTGACTATAAGCTCTGCCCGTGAATAGACCCCCTCTGCATCCTCTACTATGGTGGCACCTGCCCTGATGTACTCATCGTCGGGTATGCCGCTACCCTCTCCGGCACCCTTTTCAACGAGCACGGTGTGGCCCCTCTCTGTAAGTGCCTGCACCCCTGACGGCACCATTGCCACCCTTGCTTCAGCCTCTTTTATCTCCTTTGGAACACCTATTATCATAACTATCCTTTCTTTTTTACGAGTGGCAGAGCGTTCTCCTTTAAAAAGGTAACCGTTTTTTCGACCTCTTCAAGGTGTTTCTCTGAAGGCTCTCTTTCAAGGGGTTCGTCTCTCAATTCATCGGGCACATCCATATCGTTCATTATAGCCCATGCCATTGCCCAAGCATTTGCCACATGCTCCACATTGTACCCACCGCCACCAAGGGCAACCCACGGTATGCCTGCCATCTTGAACCATCTCACCATGGTCTCAAAGCCATAGGTGGTGAGCTCAAGGTGTGTTATGGGGTCTCCCCTGAGGGTATCCACACCAAGCTGGGTAACCAATATGTCGGGCTCGAATGCCTCGATGAATGGGGGCACTATCTCCTCAAATGCCTTGAGGAACACCACATCCGTTGCACCCGGTGGCACGGGCACATTTATGGCAAAGCCACGGCCTGCTTCCTCACCCATCTGGTGCGGGAAACCTGTTCCGGGGAAAAGATATGTGGGGTCTTCATGTATGGATATGGTGAGCACCCTGTCGTCTCTGTAGAAAGCATGCTCCACACCGTCACCGTGGTGGGCATCTATGTCCACATAGGCAACCCTCTTACCCTGTCTTAAAAGATAGTGTATGGCTATGGCAGGGTCGTTGAGATAACAGAACCCGCTTGCCCTTGATGGCATTGCATGGTGCAGCCCACCGGATATATTGAAGGCAACATCACTCTTTCCAGAAGAGACGAACTCGGCTGCAAGCAGAGAGCCACCCACCGTAAGAAGAGACCACTGAAAGACTCCTTTGAATACAGGATTGTCTCCCATACCAAGCCCGTACCTTGCGGCATCCTCTGGCAGTATGCCACTGTCGGCTTTCTTAAGCGTTTCCAGATAGTCCTCTGTGTGGAACCAGAGAAGCTCCTTTTCGGTTGGCTCCCTCGGCTCTATGAGGTTTTCCTCCTCTATGAGCCCGTATCTTTTAACCTGCTCGTAGGTGAGCCTCAATCTTGCGGGCCTCATCGGATGGTCATAACCATAGCTGAAAGAGCCGAGCCTGTCGGTATAGACGAAAAGGTTCAGCTTCTCAAGGTCCTGCTTTATCCTGCGCTCTTTCGGCTGGCAACATGAATAGGAATTTAGCTTTATGTACTTGGTGAGAAACCTTATGTATTTGTCCATGTAGCCCATAGGCGTCTATCTCAAAAGAAGCCTTCTTGGCTGTATCCTCACAGAGTTGTCCTTTGGTGGCATATACTCTCTCATGACACCTGTTCTACCCTGTTTTTTAAGCCTTTCGTATATCCGTGCCCATGCACACTCGCTCTCTGGGTTGACCTCGCACATGCCATCATGCATGCCACCACAGGGTCCGTTAAGCAACCCCTTCGGACACTCCGTATGCGGGCATATACCGGCAGTCCTGTCGAGCACACATTCACCACACAGGGAGCATCCCTCGAAGAATCTTCCCACCCGCTCAACACTTGCAAGAAAGATGGTATCCAGTGCCGGAAGGACCGGCACCTCTTCAGCCACACAGTCTGAAACGGTCTTTACCCCTGCCCCACAGGAAAGCACCAGAAATGCATCGGCATCTTTTGCTCCTCCATCCTGCCTGAGGGTTTTTAATATAAGCTGCCTGTAGCATGTCTCGTCCACAAGGGCAGAGCCACACACACTGAAGCCCTTCTCTTTTAGAAGGGCTTCCATCTCATCGAGCTCTTCCCTGCCGCCTGTTTTACACTGCTGGGCACAGGAGTTGCAACCGAAAAGATATATGTTCTGAAAGCCCTCAAGGCTTTTCAACACATCCTCGGGGTTTTTCTTTTTTGTGATAATCATCCCTTAATCGTCCTCTTTGCCGAAAGTACTGTATTTGCAAGCAGCATGGCTATGGTCATGGGTCCCACCCCACCCGGCACAGGGGTTATGTGGGATGCCCTCTTTGCTGCCTCCTCGAACTCCACATCTCCCACGAGTCTTCCATCTTCGAGCCTGTTTATACCCACATCTATGACTACACTACCCTCTTTTATCCACTCCCCCTTTACGAACTCAGCCCTGCCAACGGCACATACGACTATGTCTGCCCCGCCAATCTTCTGCTCTATGTCTCTGGTCTTTGAGTGACACACCGTAACGGTGGCATTCTGCGAAAGAAGCATCAGAGCCACGGGCTTACCAACTATGTTGGACCTGCCCACCACAACGGCATCCCTGCCAGCCACTTCTATATTGCTTCTTTTGAGAAGTTCCATTATACCCTTTGGTGTGCAGGGCTCGAAGAGGGGCGAGCCTGTGGCAAGTCTGCCCACATTGTATGGATGAAAACCATCCACATCTTTGTCAGGAGAGATTGCCTCTATAACCCTTGTGGTGTCAATGTGCTTTGGTAAAGGAAGCTGAACCAGTATGCCATGAACACTATCGTCTCTATTGAGCCTTTCTATAAGTTCCAGAAGCTGGGCTTCAGGGGTGTCCTCTGGAAGATGGTGTTCAAAGGATTGTATCCCAGCCTTTTCAGCCGCCTTCTTCTTGTTTCTCACATATATCTTCGAGGCAGGGTCCTCACCGACGAGCACCACCGCAAGCCCCGGTGTTACGCCCTGTTTTTCGAGCTCTTCAACCTCCTCTTTGAGCTCTTCCCTTATCTTAAGTGCTATTGCCTTACCGTCTATAATCTGTGCCATATATACCTCTGACACCTCCTATAGAAAAGGATTCTTTACGGTTATTGCCTGCTTTCTCTCTGCACCAACGGAGATCATAACCACCTCCACGCCACAGAGTTCCTCTATTCTTCTTATATAACGCTGGGCGTTGGCTGGTAGTTCTTCAAATCTCTTGGCAGATGATGTATCCTCAAGCCAGCCCTCAAGGGTCTCGTATACTGGTTCACATTGGTGCAGGATGTTCGAGTCCTGCGGGAAGGTCTCAAGGATCTCTCCTTTGTACCTGTAGGCGGTGCATATCTTTATCTCACCGAGGTTGTCGAGCACATCGAGTTTTGTGAGTATCAGCCCATTCATGCCATTTATCTTTACGGCATATCTTGCTGCCACGGCATCGAACCATCCACACCTGCGAGGTCTTCCTGTGGTGGCACCGTACTCACCACCTCGCTCTCTGAGAGAAGCCTCTTCCTCTGCCGAAAGCTCTGTGGGAAAAGGACCCTCGCCCACCCTTGTGGTATATGCCTTTGCAACACCTACTACGGAGTCTATACATGTAGGCCCAATGCCACTGCCAGTGGCAGCTTCACCTGCAACGGTGTTGCTCGATGTCACATAGGGATATGTCCCGTGGTCCACATCGAGCAGTGTGCCCTGTGCGCCTTCAAAGAGGACACTCTTGTCCGCATCTATCGCCTCGGCAATATAAAGAGATGTGTCTGCTATATAGGGTGCAATCTTTTCGGCAAAGCCCATGTACTGGTGGTATATCTGGTGCAGCTCAAAGCCTTCCTCGTGGAGTATGGTCGTCATGTAGTGGTTTTTCTCGAGAAGGTTTGTCTTGAGCTTCTCCCTGAATACCTCTTCGTTGAGAAGGTCACCACACCTTATCCCGCACCTTGAGACCTTGTCCTCATAGGCAGGCCCTATGCCTCTTCCCGTCGTGCCTATGCGGTTTTTACCCCTGAGCCTTTCTTTTGCAAGGTCAATCTTTTTGTGATAGGGCATTATAAGATGTGCCTCTTTGCTTACCAGAAGGGTGTTGTCCCTGAAGAAGCCCTTCTCTTTGAGTGTCTCTATCTCTTCTATGAGTACCGATGGGTCAACAACAACGCCATTTCCTATTATACAGGTCTTTTCAGGATGGAGTATGCCCGAAGGTATGAGATGAAGGATAACCTGTCTGTCGCCAACGGTAACGGTGTGTCCTGCATTGTTGCCACCCTGAAACCTCACCACAATGTCTGCAAACTCGGTGAGTATATCCACAATCTTTCCCTTACCCTCGTCTCCCCATTGTGCACCAACCACAACCACTCTTTTTCCCATAATACTCTATACCTCTTCTGAAAGTATTGTAACAAGGCCTGCCACATCGAAGGCAAAACCTGTGGACTTAACATCATAACCATAGGATGCCATAAGGTTGTCGTATCTGCCACCGCTGAGCACAGGGCTACCCATTCTACCACAGAAACACTCGAATATTATACCAGTGTAATAGGCAAAGCCCCTTACCTCTCCAAGGTCTATGGTGATCTTATCGGCAAAACCCTTCGAGCCGACAATATCAACCACTTTCTTTACATATAGAAGATGTTCTCTGAGTCCTTCGTCTTTCACGCACTCAAGTGCCCTGTCAACCACAGTGGTATCTCCGTAGAGCTCTGTAAGTGACAGCAAGAGTGCTTCCCTTTCCTCTCCTATGGTATCTCTGTGCTCTCCTGTAATCTCTTTAAGTGTGCCGCTGTCTTTCTTGGCTATGGCGTCTTTTATGAGTTCAAGGGTTGCCTGTGGCACATCGAGTGATGCCATTATAGCCTTTACAAAACCCATCTCGCCTATGTCTATTCTGAACTCTTCTATGCCGAGCCTTTCGAGTATCTCCATTGCCATGGTTATCATCTGGGCGTCTATTTCTGGAAGGGCCTCATCTGATATGTACTCTGCACCTATCTGCAATAGCTCCACGGGGGAAGAATCGTCTGAGTTTGAGTTGCGGAAGATGTTCTCATTAT
>DRQE01000009.1 GCA_011371515.1 Deltaproteobacteria bacterium | reverse complement strand
TAAGCTCTGCCACCTGACGCTTCTTTTCCTGAAATCTCTGGTATCCTGCCCCATCCACAAGCCCTATGGTGTAGCCCATCTCACGCAGGCGCCAGTCGGCATTGTCCTCGCGTAAGAGGAGCCTGTACTCTGCCCTCGAGGTAAAGAGCCTGTAGGGCTCCTCTGTACCCTTCGTTACAAGATCATCTATCATGACCCCTATGTAGGCGTCCTGCCTCTTTAACACAAGCTGCTGCCTTCCCTTAAGCTTCATGGCAGCGTTTATACCTGCCACGAGCCCTTGGGCGGCTGCCTCCTCGTACCCAGAGGTGCCGTTTATCTGGCCTGCAAAAAAGAGGCCCTCTATAGCCTTTGCCTCGAGGGTATGCCAGAGCTGTGTGGGGTCTATGTAGTCGTATTCTATGGCATATCCGGGCCTTAAGACTTCCACCTCCTCAAGCCCCCGTATGGTGCGAAGCATCCTTATCTGCACATCCACAGGAAGGCTCGTCGACAGCCCGTTGGGATAGACCTCGTGGGTCTGCCAGCCTTCTGGTTCAAGGAATACCTGATGGCGTTCCTTTTCTGGAAACTTTACAACCTTGTCCTCTATGGACGGGCAGTATCTGGGCCCCGTGCCCTCGATCTTGCCGCTGAAAAGGGGTGAGCGGTCAAGAGAGCCCCTTATTATCTCGTGGGTCTTCTCGTTGGTATGGGTTATGTGGCAGGATAGCTGCTTCTGTATTACCTTTTCTGTATCGAGAGAGAAGGGGCGTGCCGAGAGGTCACCGGGCTGCTCTTTAAGGCGTGAATAGTCTATGGTTCTGCCATCGAGCCTCGGGCATGTGCCTGTCTTAAGTCTGCCCATCCTAAAGCCCAGCTCCTTGAGGGACCCAGAAAGCCCCACACTGGGCTGATCCCCTGCCCTTCCGCCGGGATAGTTCTCAAGCCCTATATGTATAAGCCCCCTCAGGAAGGTGCCTGCCGTAACTATCACAGAGGGGGCAAGAAATCTCTCGCCCGTTGCAAGCTCCACCCCTTTTATGCGCCTGCCTGTGGGTGTCTCCTCTATAAGGAGCCTTTCTACCATTCCCTGCCTCAAAAATAGCCCCTCTGTGGACTCAACCACCCTTTTCATGTAGAGCCTGTAGAGGGTTCTATCTGCCTGTGCCCTTGTTGCCCTTACGGCAGGCCCTTTGCTTTCGTTAAGGGTTCTGTACTGAATGGCTGTGGAGTCTATGGCACGGCCCATCTCTCCACCAAGGGCGTCTATCTCGCGCACGAGATGGCCCTTTGCAATACCCCCTATTGCGGGGTTGCAGGACATCTGCCCTATGGTGTCGAGGTTTATGGTGACCATAAGGGTCTTAAGCCCCAGCCTCGCACAGGCAAGGGCTGCCTCGCAGCCTGCGTGCCCACCTCCTATGACTATAACTTCGTAGTGTTTTTCCATCTTACTGTTCCACGTGAAACATTTTTTCGAAGAATAGAGACTATTTTATCCCATCTTCTCAGGGGGTGTCAAACACAAGCCTTCCGGCAAGCCACCAGCCTTTTAATGTGGAGCTGCAACCGTCTTTTGTGTAACTATTTGATTTTATTGGGTTTTGTGTTGTGGGCTCGGCCTGAAGGCATCTGCGGGGAAAGGAGGTGTCCTGCGGGTGGCGGGAGGGGCTTAAAATTCTTGACAGGGGTGTGTTTTTTGTCCTAATATGTTCTGGGCGGACTGATGCAATTCTACTTCCGAAAGAGAGAGTTTCCTGCAAGGAAAAACCCTCCATGGAAGAGGAAGGCCTTTTACCTCTTTCCCGCAGTAATCTTCCCTCTGCTTCTGCTATACATACTGCCGCCTCAACCAGAGAGTAGAGAGCCCTCTCCACCACCAATCACGATAGACATAGAGAGCTTCAAAAAACGCCCGCCTTCTTTCACGTCCATAGAACGGACCATAAGAAAAAACGAAACCCTTTATGGACTGCTTCTTTCCGAGGGGCTTTCAACTCCTGAGGTGGTGGAAGTGCTCAGGGTGATGGAGCAGGTTTACGACCCGAGAAGAATCCTTCCGGGCAGCAAAATACGGCTATCGAAAAACGGCGATGGACTTAGAAGGATAGAGTATCTTTACAACGGGCTTGACGGTGTATTCGTGGAGAAAGAGGGCGAGCACTGGAAGGCTGGCAAGTTTGAGGTGCCAAGGAAGGTGGTGCTTGTTGCAAAGGAGGGGCGTATAGAGAGCTCCCTTTACGAGGCTGGCAGAAAGGCTGGCATAGCACCGAAGGCAATAATGGAGCTATCCGACATATTCGCATGGCAGATAGACTTCTCCACGGACATAAGAAAGGGTGATACCTTCCGTCTTCTCTACGAGGTGATAATGGCAGAGGGCAAGCCCATCGGTGTGGGAAAGGTGGTTGCCGCAGAGGTGGTCAATGCCGGCAGACCCCATGTGGCAATACACTACAGGGGAGAGTATTACGACCCCGAGGGTAAAGCACTGCGAAGGGTGCTTCTTAAGTCTCCCTTAAGATACAGGCGTATCTCCAGTTATTTCACCAAGCGCAGGTATCATCCTATCCTAAAAAAATATCTTCCCCACCATGGTGTAGACTATGCAGCACCCTATGGCACACCAGTTGAGTCGGCAGGTGATGGCAGGGTAATATTTGCGGGCTGGAAACGGGGCTATGGTTATTATGTGGCGATAAAGCACAACGCCACATACACCACAGCCT
>DRQE01000008.1 GCA_011371515.1 Deltaproteobacteria bacterium | reverse complement strand
GCACTATGCGTGCAAGCATCGCCTCGAATTCCTTCTCTGTTATGACCCTGTCACCTATCTTTGCAACAATACGCTCCTGCTCGGTCTCTTTCTTCTCTGGGGCCTTCTCACAGCCGAGTGCAAAGACCACAAAGAAAGCCACCGAAAAGAACAACATCCTCTTTATGTATACGGAACCTGTCTGTATCATAATTAAAAAATTTTATCACCCTTCGGCAAGCTCTTTCAACACATATCTTGCCTCTGCCACAGGGTCCAAGGCAGAGCGCATTATGTATATGAGCTTCTGTTCCCTGTTAAGAAAGAACCTGTCAGAGCCCTTAACCAGTGAGGCAAGGCGTTTTGCAAGTTCTGGCACTCTGGTGCCAGCATCAGGAGAAAACCTTACATGGAGTCTGTCTCCCTTCTGAGAGAGCTCCACTATGCAGAGCTCTTTCATCCTTAACTTCAATGCCACCACATCGAAGAGGTTACGCACCACATCGGGAAGTCTGCCGTATCGGTCAGAGAGTTCCTCTTTCAAAAACTCAAGCTCATCGGTGGTCTTGGCTATGGCAAGTCTTTTGTAAAAAGAGAGCCTCTCTCTTGCATCGGGCATGTAGTCCTCTGGCACATACTGGGATATTCTGAGTGATACCTCTGGCTCTGGCTCCTCCACCGAAAGCTCTCCCTTAAGCTCGCCCAGTGCATCCTCAAGCAGTTTGGTATACATATCAAAGCCAACCTCCATTATGTGCCCCGATTGTCTCATGCCGAAGACCTCTCCTGCCCCCCTTATCTCAAGGTCATGCATGGCAATTCTGAAGCCAGAGCCGGGCTCGGTAAGTTCCCTTATTACCTCCATCCTCTTTCGTGCCTCCTCTGAAAGCCGTGAGTTCTCTGAGCAGATAAGATAGGCATAGGCATGTTGATCACTTCTGCCCACCCTTCCACGGAGCTGATAGAGCTCTGCAAGCCCGAAACAGTCTGCCCTGTTTATTATAATGGTGTTAGCTCGCGGTATGTCCAGCCCGCTCTCTATTATGGATGTGCACAGAAGTATGCTGTACTCACCCTCTATGAAGCGAAGCATCACAGCTTCGAGCTCCTTCTCTTTCATCTGCCCGTGGGCAATACCTATTCTGGCAGGGCTACCTACAGGTATAGACGAGATGAGCTCCCTTAAGAACCTGTGCATCTTTTCTATGTCTTCAACCCTGTTGTGCACGAAGAAGACCTGCCCACCACGGCGAAGCTCCCTCTCTATGGCATCCTTTATGAGCCGGGGCTCGAACCCGATTACCCTTGTGGTTATGGCGAGCCTGTCCTCTGGAGGGGTGTTTATAACGCTTATATCCCTTATGCCAGCAAGGGACATGTGAAGGGTTCGGGGTATGGGAGTGGCTGTAAGGGTCAGCACATCCACATCTTTCTTTATCTCCTTGAGCCGCTCCTTGTCTCTCACGCCAAAGCGGTGTTCCTCGTCTATCACAAGTAGCCCCAAGTCTTTAAAGACTACATCCTTTTGTAAAAGCCTGTGGGTGCCTATTATTATGTCCACCCTGCCAGAGGCAAGCTCCTCGAGGGTTTTGAGCTGCTCCTTTCTCGACCTGAAACGGCTCAAGACATCTATCCTTACGGGATAGCGGGCAAACCTCTCACGAAATGTAAGATAGTGCTGCTGGGCAAGCACCGTGGTGGGCACTACAAGGGCAACCTGTTTTCCGTCGAGCACACACCTGAAGGCAGCCCTCATGGCAACCTCTGTCTTGCCATAGCCCACATCGCCACAGATGAGCCTGTCCATGGGTCTGGGCTCACCCATATCGCGCATCACATCCTCTATGGCACGAAGCTGGTCAGGGGTTTCCTCGTACTCAAAGGCTGCCTCGAACTCCCTGTAAAGGGCATCTGGCGGGCTGAAGGCATGGCCCCTTGCAGCCTTCCTTGCCATGTAGATACGAAATAGCCTCTGGGCAACCTCACCAACAGCCTTTCTCACACGGCTTGTCTTCTTCTGCCAGCCACCAGAGCCAAGTTTATCGAGCTCTGGGATTCTTCCCTCTATACCCCTGTACTTTGAGACAAGGTCTGCCCTTGCCACGGGCACATATAGTCTGTCTCCATCGCGGTATTCGATGAGTATAAAGTCGGTCTCGATGCCAGCACTCTCAAGTCTTACTATTCCGCGGTAGAGCCCTATGCCATGGTCTCTATGGACGACGGGCTCACCCTCTTTTATGTCCTTAAGCTGAGTCGTCAGTGCATCTACACCACGGGGGGTGACAGGCCTTCTCTTCACGCGCTCGCCGAATATCTCCTCTTCGGTCACAAGCACAAGGGCTTCATCCATAAGCCTGAATCCCGCAGAGGGGGTGCCAACCACTATACCCACAGAGGATGCGTATTCATCCTTCAAAATACCTGCTGCATCCTTTACTGCCACAGGAAACTCTCCGAAAAGCTCACACATCCTTTCAGCCTGTGTAGAGTTGTGTGCCGTAAGGTATACCCTTAAGCCCTCGTTGAGCCAGCCCTCGACACGCCTTTTAAGTGGTGAAAGCTCCTTCTTCTGTTTGAGCTCTGCCGATATGTCCTTATTGGAAGAAGTGGAGATATACAACCCCTCGGTCTTTACAGGCTCAACCCTTACGGTGGGATGAGCCTTCATAGCTGCGTGAAGCTCCTCTTCTGTAAGGTAAAGCTCCTCTCCCTCAAGAAGGGCTTCCTCTGCCCTTGCCTTTATGTCCTCGTTAAGGGTTACACACTCTTCAGCCACCGCAGTTGGGTCAACGACAAAGAGGGTTGCCTCCTCTGGCAGGTAGTGGAATAGTGTCTCAAGCTCCCTGTAAAACAGGGGCAGCAGTGCTGCCATGCCATCTATGTAGATGCCCTCTCTTGTGGCATTATAAAGGGGCTCCCAGTCTCTTCTTTTAAGCCCCTTTCTATCCACCCTTTCAAGAAGTGCCTTTCTTGCAAGCTCTCTACCATCAGGTGAAAGGTCTAATTCGCAAAGCGGCAGAAGGGTGACACCTTCAAGCTCATCCAGTGAACGCTGGGTATATAGGTCGAATGTCCTTATGGACTCTATCTGGTCGCCGAAGAATTCTATCCTTACGGGGTTATCCATAACCGGTGGGAAGAGGTCCAGAATGAAACCGCGTACACTCATCTCTCCGCGGTCTTCTACCATGGTCATCTTCCGGTAGCCCATCTCCTGTAGCTTCAAAATAAGCCTCTCCCTTGGCTCCTCTCCACCCTTTTTAAGCTCCACCACACGCTCCATAAAGGCAAGCCGTGGAATGAGCCTTTCACGCAGTGCCCTGATAGAAGTAACCACAATGGTGGGACCTTCTGCCACGAGAAGCCTGTGGAGTGCCGAAAGCCTTCGTGCCATAACCTCTGTATATGGGTTCTGTCTTTCGAAGGGAAGAAGCCCTGTGGATGGAAACAGAATAGATACATCACTACCGAGAAAGAAGACAATGTCCTGAAAGAACCTTTCAGCCAGCTCATCTGTTGGAAGCACAACAACAGAGCCCCTTTTCACATCGGTAAGATAGCGCGCTACAAGATAAGCCCTTGACGAGCCGTATAGACCTGATACAGTACAAACCTCTCCTTTCCCGAGGGCAGAGACCCTGCCTAGGCACTCTTTGAAAGATACTGTGCAGGAAAGACAGCCTGTACTCATAACCAAAACACTTATTATAACACAGAATGTGTGGGTTTTACAGCAGGGCTATCGAGGGGTTGATTTCAGCCCTCTATCCTGTATCCTTAATAATATGAGACGCCGAAGGGTAATCATAATGGGGGCTGCCGGCAGGGACTTCCACAACTTCAATGTCTACTTCAGGGACAACCCTTCCTTCGAAGTGGTCTGTTTTACGGCAACCCAGATACCCTTCATAGAGAAGAGAACCTACCCACCAGAGCTTGCAGGAAGCCTCTATCCGCAGGGTATACCCATATATCCTGAAGAAAGGCTGGCTGAGCTCATCCGTGAACATTCTGCAGACATGGTGGTCTTCGCCTATAGCGATGTGTCCCACGAATATGTGATGCACCGTGCAGAGCTTGTATGCTCACTTGGGACAAACTTTGCAATCCTTGGGGCAGAAAAGACGATGCTTTCAGCAAGAAAGCCCGTAATATCGGTGTGTGCCGTGCGCACAGGCTGTGGCAAGAGCGGTGTAACCGAGTTCATAGCCATTCTTCTGAAAAGGCGAAGCATAGAGCCTGTGGTAATAAGGCATCCCATGCCTTACGGAAACCTTCTTGAAGAGAGGGTGCAGCGCTTTGCAACCCTTTCTGACATAGACCGGCAGGGCTGCACCATAGAAGAAAGGGAAGAGTTCGAGCACCTCGTGGAACAGGGCATACTGGTATACGCAGGGGTGGACTATGGGGAGATACTGAAAATGGCAGAGGAAGAGGCAGACATAGTCCTGTGGGATGGTGGCAACAACGACCTGCCCTTTGTAAAGCCCGCCCTCGAGCTCGTTGTGGCAGACCCTTTCAGAAAGGGTGATGAACTTAAGTACCATCCCGGAGAGGCAAACATCAGAAGAGCAGACCATGTGATAATAAACAAGACAAACACTGCCCGCAGAGAAGATGTGGAAGAGGTTAAAAGGAACATACAGAGTGTGAACCCTGAAGCCGGTATAATAGAGACCTCTTCCGTAATATATGCAAAAGACCCCGAGTCTATACGGGGAAAGAGCGTCATAGTGGTTGAGGATGGGCCCACCCTGACACACGGCGGAATGCCCCTTGGGGCGGGCACCCTTATGGCAAAAGAGTATGGAGCCAGAATAGTCGACCCGACCCCTTATGCCCTTGGCACCATAAAAGAGACCCTCACCCGCTACAGCCATTTGAAAGGAGTGCTTCCTGCAATGGGCTATAGTAGCCAGCAGATAGGTGAGCTCGAGGAGACCATAAACAACACTCCAGCAGACTTGGTGCTCGTTGCAACCCCTGTGGACCTTATAAAACTCATAAATATAAACAAGCCTACCGTGAGGGTTCGCTACAGGATAGAAGACCACACGGGAATGCTCGAAAGGGTTATAGAAGACTTTCTGAAAGAACACTTCTGAAGCGGATAAAGACCACACCAAAGGGAAGGGTTTACTGAAGGGTCTTTAGCGTATCATTTAGCTCTACCTCTTCGTATGCCCTTTCAAGAAGCTCTCTTGCAGACCTGCCGTCTTTCGGATATATGGCATAGCCATAGTGTATGCCCTCTTTGAGCTCTGCAGGTCCCTTTGCCGAGGCTATCGTCCTTTTGAGAACCGAGACGACCCGCTCGTCTGTCTCAGGATAGAGTATGCCTATTGTGTTCTCGTTCAGAAATGCGCAGGCATCGAAACTTCTTATGTTCTTCTTTATGAAAGAGTAGAGCCTTTTGAGAAACCTCTTTTTTGCCTCACCCGGAACACCGTTACTGTTCATAGAAAGGGTTACCACCGTAAGGTTCTTATTGTACCTTCTTGCACGGTTGAGCTCTTCGTTTATACGCTTCACGAAGGTATCTGAACCTATGAAGCCCTTCTTCTTCTCAAGTATGTAAGAGAATGCCCTCTCCACATATATCCTGAACCTTTTGAGCACATCCACATCTTCCTCTGTGAACATCTCTTCGTCGAAGGCTTCAGGGGTGCTCTTGTTAAAGAAGGTAAGTATACCCACCACATTGCCGTGGAACAGGAAGGGAGTTGACACTATACTTCTCACATAGGGATTCTCGTCTCTCGAAAAAGCCTTTACCACCACATCCTTGGTTCTCAATACCTCTTTGAACACATCCTTCTCTGCTGCAAGAAAATACTGTTTTATCTTTTTGTTCTCAAGCCCGAAGGAGGCTGCCTCTTTGAACTCTCCCCTGAGGTCTTCGTCGAGCCTCAGTATGCATCCTTCTGCATCGAGCAGTTCCACCGACGAGGTTGCTATGGTGAGAACGAAACTGTCAGACTCTTTCATGGAAAGAAGCTCAAGCCCTTTCTCGTCAACAGAGAGCATGCGCCTCGAATGGCTGAGCCGTCTTTCCTCCTTAACCTTATCACTTATACTTTCTGCTATAAGGGTGGATACATCTTTAAGGAATGCCTCGTAGAACTTTGTAAGCCCCTTTTCTGAAATAATCTGCCCGCTGAAGACCCCGATTATCTTATCTGCCGAAAGCAGTGGCAGTGCCACATAGACCCTCTTGAGCCCTTCTTCTTCCACCCTGTCTACGAGCACCACATCTTTCTTATTCTTTGCCACCCAGCCCTCGAACCCTCTTTCAGGACATACAGTGGTAGCCCCTGAAGTAAGTTCATCTTGCACACTCGATGCCCTCATGATGAACCTCTTTCCCT
>DRQE01000007.1 GCA_011371515.1 Deltaproteobacteria bacterium | reverse complement strand
TTGTCTTGCGATAACACTTTTTATCCTTACAGCCTATTGCTCGCCTGCACAGGGAGCCGATATAGCAAGGCTCAAGGTGGAGCATTCGCCCGAGTTCAGGGTCTCCTTCTTCATAAAGGATGCCTTCACGAAGGAGATAGAAGAGGCAATAAAGAGCGGCATACCCACATCCTTCACCTTCATTATAAAACTGTACAAAAAGAAGACCCTCTGGCCCGATGAACTGGTGGGCTCATGGAAGTTCGATCACACCGTAAGATATGATATACTCAAAGAGACCTACGAGGTCTCACTCGCCGAGAAGAACCTTACCGAAAAGGTGAAGGACAGGGAGAAGATGCGCCTTCTAATGTCCACGGTGGATAGTATGGTTATCTCTCCCACACCTGTGCTCAAAAAGGGCGAGGTATACGAGCTCAGGATAAAGGCAAAGCTCTATACCGTAAAACTGCCCTTCCTTCTTAAGTATGTGCTCTTCTTCCTTAAGTTCTGGGATGTGGAGACAGGATGGTATGTTTATAGATTTAGCGTTTAGCTGAGAGTTGGTGCCATGACCGAGAGCTCACACTACATGCGAAGACAACGCCTGAGAAGGCGACAGCGCGAGCTGTACATAATACTGGCTATAGTATCCCTCATAGCCATACTCACCTACATAGAGAGCCACATAGCCATAATAAGCGAGAACATACCCGTCCAGACCAACATATTCGTATTCGGGCTTATAAACATAAACATAATACTGCTTGTGGTTCTCATATTCCTTATTCTGCGAAATGCGGCAAAGCTGTTTTTCGAGAGCAAAAGAAAACTGATGGGCTCAAAACTGAGGACCAAGCTGGTTGGAGCCTTCGTGGGCTTTACCATAGTACCAACGCTGCTTCTGTTCTTCGTGGTCATAGGGTTTATAAACAAGAGTATCGATAGCTGGTTCGACATAAAGGTGGAGGACTCGCTTAAAGAGTCCATAGAGCTTGCCCGCAACTACTACAAGGATACATCACGCAGGATGCTTGCAGGGGCAAGACTGGTGGCAAAGACGATAGCAACGGATGGGTTGTATAAAGACGATGAGAGGCTGACGAAGTTCCTCTACTCAACCGTTGAGAATCAGGATATAGCAGCCGTTGAGGTCTATTCAGCCGATGGCAGGATGCTCGGATACGGCATAGCCGAAAGTGTCAACCAGAACATGGTGCCCCCTGTGGACGAG
This sequence comes from Deltaproteobacteria bacterium, assembly GCA_011371515.1. Taxonomy (GTDB): domain Bacteria; phylum Desulfobacterota; class GWC2-55-46; order GWC2-55-46; family DRQE01; genus DRQE01. The sequence continues at coordinate 14,454 of DRQE01000007.1, read as the reverse complement.
AATACCCTGCAGGATGTCATAAAAAACGGCGCAAAGACCGTCATACAGACGATAAACACAGGAGATGTGGTAAGGGGTATTGTACCCCTCATGGTGGACGGCAGGGTTGCAGGAGCAGTTGCCATAAGCTACTACATACCACAGAGTCTGGTAATGAAGATGAAAGAGATTACCAGCGCCTTTGAAAACTACAAACAGCTTAAGATATTGAGATACCCCATAAAGACGAGCTACTTTGTGATACTCCTTGTGATAACCCTTATTATAGTATTCTTCTCTATATGGATTGGTGGCTACATCGCAAGGGAGATAACAGTGCCCATATTCGAGCTTGCGGAGGGCACCCATGCGGTGGCAAGTGGCAACCTCAACTACAGGATAGAGGTCGCCTCAAACGACGAGATAGGGCTTCTCGTTAAATCCTTCAACCGCATGACCGAGGACTTAAGGGCAGGAAAGACACGGCTTGAAGAGGCAAACCTGAGCCTCAGACGAATAAACGCAGAGCTCGACAGAAGGCGCCGTTATATAGAGATAGTGCTCAGCAATATTCCGGCAGGTGTGCTCTCCATAGATAAGGATGGTAGAATTACCTCTCTCAACAAGGTTGCCAAGGAGCTCTTGGGTCTTGAGGGGCAGAGTGTGAACGGCAGGCACTATAACACCGTATTGAGGGAAGAGGAGCGGGAAGTCTTCGATAAGATGCTTGCCGAGCTCAGAGAAAAGGGGCTTGAGTCCACCGAGAGGCAACTGAAGGTGGCACTTAAGGACAGGGTTATAACGGTACTCCTGAACCTCAACGTGTTGAGAGACGAAGACGGCAACTACCTTGGCGTGGTGGCAGTGCTCGATGACCTGACAGATCTACTCAAGACCCAGAGGATGCTTGCATGGAAAGAGGTTGCAAAAAGGATTGCCCACGAGATAAAGAACCCTCTAACCCCCATTAAGCTCTCTGCCCAGAGGTTGAGAAGAAAATACATGGACAGGTTCCCACCAGAGGATAAGACCTTTGACGAATGCACCAGAACCATAATCCAGCAGACTGAAGAGCTCAAGGCACTGGTGAACGAGTTCTCAAGTTTTGCAAGGATGCCCTCGGTGAATCCCGCACCCAACGACCTCAACGGTATCGTGGAAGAGACGGTCTCTCTTTACAGGTCCGGACACAGAAACATAAACTTTCGTACCGAGACAGACCCCACACTGCCAGTTATAGATATAGACAGGGAGAAGATAAAAAGGGTGCTCATAAATCTCATAGACAATGCCATAGACTCCATGGAGGAAGGGGGCACAATCTCTGTTGAGACCCACTACGACAGCACCCTTGGTATCGCCCGTCTTGAGGTGAGTGACACAGGCTGCGGCATACCTGCGGAGAACAAGGCACGCCTTTTCGAGCCCTACTTTTCCACAAAAAAGACAGGAACAGGGCTGGGGCTTGCCATAGTAAACGAGATAATAACCGACCATAACGGTTACATAAGGGTCAAGGACAACCATCCTCGCGGCACAAGGTTCGTAATAGAACTACCGGTAAAGGTGGGGGCAGTATGAGTAAGACCATAATGATAGTGGACGACGAGAAGCAGATAAGAGACACTCTTGGAGGTGTGCTCACTGACGAGGGCTACAGGGTGGTGGCAGTGGAAGACGGCGAAGAGGCATTGAAGCGCTTTTCCGATGGTGGTGCAGAGTGTGTGCTTCTGGACATATGGCTTCCCGGAATGGATGGCATAGAGGTGCTCAAGGAGTTCAAAAAGAGGTATCCTGAAGTGCCTGTGATAATGATTTCAGGCCATGGCAATGTGGAAACAGCCGTCAAGGCTACAAAGCTGGGGGCATACGACTTTCTGGAAAAACCCCTTTCCCTTGAAAAAGTGCTCCTTACGGTGGAACACGCCCTTGAGCAGAAAAGACTTGCCGAAGAGAATCGTGAGTTCCTTGAACGGGCAAGGAGGGAATACGCCATAATAGGCAACTCACCTGTTATGAAACAGCTCAAGGAAGACATAAAGAGGGTTGCCACCACCAACTCTTGGGTGCTCATAACGGGCGAGAATGGCACCGGCAAAGAGCTCGTGGCAAGAAACATTCATCTCTACTCAAAGAGGTCCGGTAAGCCCTTCGTTGCGGTAAACTGTGCCGCAATACCAGATGAGCTCATAGAGAGCGAGCTTTTTGGCTACGAGAAGGGTGCCTTTACAGGGGCGAGTGGCTCCAAGAAGGGAAAGTTCGATCTGGCAGATGGAGGCACCATATTCCTCGACGAGATAGGAGACATGAGCCTTAAGACCCAAGCAAAGATATTGAGGATACTTCAGGAAAGAAGTTTCGAGCGCGTGGGAGGCACCAAGACCATAACCGTTGATGTAAGGGTGATAGCTGCCACCAACAAGGACCTTGAAGAGGAGATGAAGAAGGGTAACTTCCGTGAAGACCTCTACTACAGACTCAATGTTATACCCTTTCATGTGCCACCTCTTAGGGAGAGGAAAGAGGACATACCCCTTTTCGTTAAACACTACATAAAGGAGTTCTCTCTTGCCACTGCCAGAGAGGATGTACCACACCTTACGGATGCAGCCATGAGTGCCCTTGTTCACTACCACTGGCCGGGCAATGTGAGGGAGCTGAAGAATCTAATGGAAAGGCTCGTAATAATGGTGCGTTCCAGTACCATAACGGTGGAAGACCTTCCACCATACATAAGAGAACACCTTCCAGATAACATAGAAGAGACGAACCCCTTTAAAAGCGAGACCCTGAGAGAGGCGAGAAAACACTTCGAAAAGGAGTTTATAAAAAGAAAGCTCAGAGAGTATAACTGGAACATCTCCCGAACAGCAGATGCAATAGGCATAGAGAGAAGCCACCTCTACAGAAAGATGAAATCCTACGGCATAGAGGTGGATAAATAACTGGTTAACAAAAGATTACAAGAGGACTTCCACCATATTTGACAAAATAGATGTTTTGTGCTATTAGATAGATAAAAGATGTCCGGTGCTGTATGAAAGGCATGTTTGAAGACTATTTGTATTAACTTTTGGTTAACTCAAAGGTTGCCTGCATCAATGAGAAAACCAATTGTATTGATCGTCGATGACGAGCCAGAGATAAGAGAATTCCTCAAGTTTATCCTGAAAGAACATTACGAGGTTATTGCCGTCTCTGATGGGCTTGAGGCAGTTGAGGTCGTAAAGAGCATGCCCGTTGACCTCGTCCTTATGGATATAAACCTGCCCTACATGAACGGATTCAGCGCCATAAAGGCCCTCAAGGAGGTGAACCCCGATATAGGCATAATAGTTATATCTGCCACAGACAGTGCGCAGAGTGCGGTGGATACGATAAGGATGGGAGCCTACGACTACATAACCAAGCCCTTCGATACAGAGCGGCTTCTTTCCATAATAAAGCGTTATTCTGAAAGGGTTAACCTCAGAAGAGAGATAGCCTTCTTAAGGAACGAGCTGCGCGACAAGCTGGGCTACCACAGTATAATAAGCAAGACCCCGCGTATGAAGAGGGTCTTTGAGCTTATAAAGCGTGTTAGCACAACCTCTGCAAATGTGCTCATTACGGGCGAGAGTGGCACAGGAAAGGAACTCGTTGCAAGGGCAATACACAGCCTGAGCCCAAGGAAAGACAAACCCTTCGTGCCAGTAAACTGTGGGGCGGTGCCATCGGAGCTCATGGAGAGTGAGTTCTTTGGCTACGAAAAGGGAGCCTTCACAGGTGCCGTTACGAGGCGTATAGGCAGGTTTGAATATGCCGATGGTGGCACACTCTTTCTCGATGAAGTGGCAAGTCTGCCACTACACATGCAGGCTAAACTTTTGAGGGTATTGCAGGAGAGAAGTTTCGAGCGTGTTGGCGGAAATACCCCCATAGAGGTAGATGTAAGGGTTATATCTGCAACAAATATAAATCTTGAAGAGGCTGTAAGAAGCGGGCGATTCCGTGAAGACCTCTACTACAGGCTCAAGGTGGTGCCAATAGAGCTTCCGCCACTGAGGGAGAGAAAAGAGGATATTCCTCTCCTTGTGGAGTACTTCCTCGAAAGACACTGCAAAAAGTGTAACAAGAACATAAGGGGTATATCCAAGGCGGTGATGGATGCCCTCGTGGAGTATCCGTGGCCCGGCAATGTTAGAGAGCTTGAAAATCTTATAGAAAGGCTTGTGGTACTTGCAAGGGACGGGGCAGAGATAGTCTATGAGGACCTTCCTGTGGAAATCATATGCTCCGATACAGGGGCGGTAAGGTCTGCCTACGAGATAGACGACTACAGGGAGGCATGCCGAACCTTTGAAAAACACTACATACTCAACATGCTCAAAAGAACCAACTGGAACTGCATGCAGGCAGCCAGCCTCATGAAGATACACCGCAATACCCTTCTTTACAAGATGAAGGAACTGGGCATAAAGAAGGGTATCTCCCGCCCGAAGTACTGAAGACTTCCAGCCTTTAAGGTTTGCAAAATACGGGTTTTTGTGGTAAAAAAACTCTTATAAAAATCTTGCACATCATCCATTCTCAGGGAGGTATACCATTGGCAGGACACTCGAAGTGGGCTAACATCAAACACAAAAAACAGAGGGCAGATGCCAGACGGGGCAAGCTGTTTTCCAAGCTCTCAAAGGAGATAATGGTGGCAGCCAAACTTGGTGGTGGAGACCCTGACACAAACCCACGATTGAGAGCAGCCATAGAGAGGGCAAAAAGTGAAAACCTTCCCAACGAAAATATAGAAAGGGCTATAAAGAGGGGCACAGGAGAGCTTGAAGGCGTAAGCTACGAGGAGGGTGTCTACGAGGGCTATGCACCGGGTGGTGTGGCAGTGCTCGTAAGGTATCTTACGGATAACCGTAATCGCACGCTTTCAGAGGTAAGGCATGTGTTCTCAAAATGTGGTGGAAGGATGGGAGAGAGTGGCTCGGTGAGCTGGCTCTTTGAGAAAAAGGGCTTTTTCACATTCAACATAAATGATGTGGACGAGGACATCCTTACAGAGGTCTCCATAGAGGCAGGTGCCGAGGATATAAAGAAGAACGATGAGGACGGCGTGTTCGAGGTCTATACAGCCCCCGAGGACTTTGCCACAGTGAAGGCTGCCTTCGACCAGAAGGGGCTTAAGTACAGTGTGGCAGAGGTGAGTATGATACCAAAGAACACCGTAAGGGTTGAAGGGGATACGGCAAGAAAGGTCATACGCCTTGTGGAAGAGCTCGAGGAGCTTGACGATGTGCAGGAGGTGTATGCCAACTTCGACATGCCATCTGAAGAGATGGAAAAAGTAGCTTGAGGAAGGTTTCTGTGGTGAGGGTTCTGGGAATAGACCCCGGCACGAGGGTTACAGGCTATGGTATAGTGGAGCAAAGTGGCAGGGGATTGAGCTATGTATGTGGTGGAGAAATCAGACCCCCACAGACGCGTGTCCTCTCGAAAAGGCTTTTTATCCTCTCAGAAGAACTCTCTAATATAATAGAAGAGTATAGACCCACATGCGTTGCCGTGGAGGGTCTTTATTTTGCCCTCAACGCCAGAAGTGCCATGATGCTGGGGCATGCAAGGGGAGTGGTGCTCGTAAGTGCCGCAAGATACGGGCTTGATGTGTTCGAATACAGCCCTTCCACGGTAAAACAGAGTATCACCGGATATGGCAACGCAGCAAAAGAGCAGGTGAACGGAATGATAAGAAGACTCCTTAAAAGCGACGAGATAGACAGGCTCGATGTGTCCGATGCCCTTGCAGTTGCCATATGCCACATACACCACCAACGATATTCGGGGAAGAGAGCTTCCCTTTGTAACAGTTTTCCACTATGATAGCCCTTTTGTGCGGCAGACTTGTGAGCAAAACGCCTGACTCTGCAATAGTTGATGTCGGAGGGGTTGGCTACGAGGTCTTTATACCACTTTCCACCTATTACGGGCTTCCAAAGGAAAATGGCAGGGTGAGCTTCCATACCATAACCATTATAAGAGATGACACCATAGAGCTATACGGCTTTCTCACCCCCGAGGAGAAAAGGCTCTTCAGACTCCTCATTTCTGTCACAGGGGTGGGACCAAGGCTTGCAAAAAATATACTTTCAGGGGTGTCTATAGAGAAGCTCATCGAGTCCATAAGGGGTGAGGACGTAACCGCACTTAAAAGACTCCCCGGTGTGGGAAAAAAGACCGCCCAGAGGGTTATAGTGGAGCTCAAGGACAAGCTGAAAGAGGGGGCTGAAAGGAAAGAAGAGAGGGTTGAACAGGGGCTTAAAGAAGATGTGGTATCTGCCCTGAGAAACCTTGGCTACAGGCTGCGTGAGGCAGAAGAAGCGGTGGAAGAGGCAGCAAATAGTGCGGGGAAGGACTTTAAGAGCCTGCTTAAAGAGGCATTGAAGAGACTTTCAGAGTAAAGGTGCCACCATGGAAGAGAGGGAAAGAGAGTCCACTCCATTGAGGCTTGAAGAAGAGGAGAGCTTTGAGGCAGGCTTGAGGCCCAGAAGGCTCTCTGAGTACATAGGTCAGGAACGCTTAAAGGAGAACCTGAGGGTATTTATACAGGCTGCCAAGGGCAGGGGCGAGCCCCTCGACCATGTGCTCTTCCATGGACCCCCCGGGCTGGGCAAGACCACCCTTGCACACATAATATCCCATGAGCTTGGCACCAATATTCGTGTAACCTCAGGGCCTGCCATAGAGCGGGCAGGAGACCTTGCAGCAATACTTACCAATCTCGAGGACAGGGATGTGCTCTTTATAGACGAGATACACAGGCTGCCAAACCCTGTGGAGGAGTTGCTCTATCCTGCCATGGAGGACTATGAGATAGACATAATGATAGGGCAGGGTCCTTCGGCAAGGTCTGTAAGGCTTGAGCTTGCAAGATTCACCCTTATAGGGGCAACCACGAGGGCAGGGCTGCTTACATCTCCCCTGAGGGACAGGTTTGGCGTGATAATGAGGCTCGAGTTCTACTCCCACGAGGAGCTCAAAAAGATAGTGCTTCGCTCTGCAGGTATACTGGGTATAAGGATTACAGATGATGGTGCCGCAGAGATTGCAAGAAGAGCACGCAGAACCCCGAGGATTGCAAACAGGCTCCTTAAAAGGGTAAGAGACTATGCAGAGGTAAGATCCGACGGAGTGATAACAGAAGATGTGGCAAGAATGGCTCTGGGAATGCTCGATATAGACGAGCGCGGATTCGACAGGATGGACCGCACCATACTATCGACCATAATAGAAAAATTCGGCGGGGGTCCTGTGGGTATAGACTCTCTTGCAACGGCATTGCATGAGGACAGGGATGCCCTTGAAGACCTCTATGAGCCATATCTCATACAGGAGGGCTTTCTAAAGAGAACACCCCGTGGAAGGGTGGCAACAAGACTTGCCTACCAGCACATGGGCAAAGAGTACCAAAGAGACGACGATGACACGCAGCAAAGACTCTTCTAAAAAGAGGATGCTTGTACATATGTGCTGTGGACCCTGCTCCATATATCCCCTTAAGAGGATTCTGGAGGAGAGCTACCAAGTGGTGGGCTTTTTCTACAACCCCAATATTCATCCTGAAGAGGAGTTTCGAAAGAGGCTTGAGGCGGTGAAAAGACTCTCAGAGCTTATGGCTCTTGAGGTGATACTCTTTGAGGACTACAGACCCCAGCCATTCTTCGATGGTGTGGGTAGGGGCGAGGATAAAGAGGCAAGGTGTAGCCACTGTTACACGATAAGGCTTGAGAAGACCGCAGAGACGGCAAAAGAGCTTGGGTTTGATTGTTTCTCATCGTCACTGCTTTACAGCAGGTATCAATCACACGAGTTTATCTGCGAGCTGGGCTCAAGGCTTGCAGAGAAGTACTCCATACCCTTCTACTATGAGGACTTTAGGGCGGGCTGGCGGGCAGGCATCGAGGAGTCGAAAAAGATGTCTCTTTACAGGCAGAAGTACTGCGGCTGTATATTCAGTAAGATAGAAAGGGGGCTTTGAGCTTAAGCGTGGATAGCTTCAACCTTGAGCTTGTAAAGGCAACCCCAACGCACCTTAAAGAGGTGGAGATTGTGGAAAGAAAGGGTGTGGGGCATCCCGACTACATATGTGATGCCGTGATGGAGACTATTTCGGTCTCACTGAGTAGACTATACATAAAGGAGTTCGGCGAGGTTCTGCACCACAATATAGACAAGGGGCTCCTTGTGGCAGGTGAGGTGGAGAAAGACTTCGGCAGAGGCAGGGTCATCACCCCGATGGAGCTCGTTATAGGCGACAGGGCTACATTCAGTGTGGGAAGAAAAAAGATAGATGTGGAAGGGATTGCAAAAGAGTGTGTGGAAAGGTGGTTCAAGGAGAACCTCAAAAGGGTGGACCCACGAAAGGATGTAAAGGTAAGGGTTGTACTCAAGCCGGGCTCTGTGGAGCTACAGGAGATATTTCGTGAGAAGGCAAGAATAAAGGCTGCAAACGATACATCTGCTGCCGTTGGCTACGCACCCCTTACGCCAACGGAGAAGGCTGTATACGAGTGTGAAAGGTTTCTGAATAGTGCTGCCTTCAAGACAAACTTTCCTGAAACAGGCGAGGATGTAAAGGTTATGGGCTTCAGATACCGCGAGGAGCTGAATCTCACCGTTGCAATGCCATTTATAGCAGCCATGATAAAGTCTGAAAAGGAATACTTTGCAAAGAAAAAGGAGGTGCTCAAAGCCCTCAACAGGTTCGCACAGGAGCTGCCCTTCAGGCGTGTGAACATAGATTTCAACACCCTCGATAAAGCCGGAAAGGGTATAAACGGGGTCTACCTTACCGTGCTCGGCACATCGGCAGAGAGTGCAGACTCTGGTCAGGTTGGCAGAGGTAACAGAGTGAACGGTGTAATATCCCTTAACAGGCCCTCTGGCTCGGAGGCTGCTGCCGGTAAAAATCCGGTAAGCCATGTGGGAAAGATATATAACATACTTTCGCACCTTATGGCAAAGGAGATATACGAAAGGGTGGACGGTGTGGCAGAGGTCTATGTGTGGCTCTTAAGCGAGATAGGGCTTCCAATAAACAGGCCCAAGAACATATCGGTGCAGATAGTACCAGAGGATACACTGCACCATGGAAGGGTAAGAAAAGAGGTGCTGAGCATTGTACAGGAGTTCATGGCAGGTATGGAGCACTTCACAGGAGAGCTTGCAAGGGGCGAGCATCCTGTCTGCTGAAAAATAAGAGCTGGAGGTAGTGGTTAGATGGATAAAGAGAGAAAAGAAAGACTCAAGGCTAATCTGCTTGAACTAAAACGGAAACTCTGGGTAGAACTCAGAGAAGAGTACTTCAAAAAACTTGGCGAGGAATACAGCGAGCAGTTTCACAATCCACAGGATGTGGAAGACCTCTCTATTATAGACCTCATAGAAGATACAGGGCTCACCATAGCCGATATACACAAGGAGAGACTCATCCAGCTTGAAGAGGCTTTACGCAAACTCGAAGAGGGCACATACGGAATATGTGACGAGTGTGGCAAGGAGATAGACGAAGAGAGGCTCAAGGTAATGCCCTTTGCAACACTCTGTGTGAAGTGTCAGAGCAGGAAGGAGTCTTCCTGATCCCATATATTCCAATTATAACCTACAGGAATACTTTTTACATGGAGATGTGCTTATGTCTGCTTTTACACCATCCTATATAAAGTTATACGAATCGGGTGTGCTCAAGGAGAGAATCGACAGACTCAATGAGATGCTAAAAAGTTGTGTGGTCTGTCCATGGAAGTGTAAGGTGGACAGAACCGCAGGCAAGATAGGCCGATGCAGGGTTGGTGCTCTACCAAGGGTGGCAAGCCATCATCCACACTTTGGTGAAGAACCACCACTTGTTGGAAGGGGCGGAAGCGGAACCATATTCCTTGCATTCTGCAACATGCGGTGTATATTCTGCCAGAACTACGACATAAGCCACCTTGGCACTGGCAAAGAAGTCTCCATTGAGGAACTCTCGGATATGATGGTGGAGCTCAAGGAGGCAGGCTGCCACAACATAAACTTCGTAACCCCAACACACCAGATACCACAGATAGTAGCAGCCCTGCCAGAAGCCATAGAAAAGGGGCTTGATCTTCCTCTTGTGTACAATTGTGGTGGATACGAGTCTGTAGAGACCCTGAAGCTTCTTGACGGTATATTCGACATATACATGCCAGACATAAAGTACGGCGATAACACCATGGCAAGAAAGTATTCAGGGGTGCCGAACTACTGGGATGTGGTACGGGAGGCCGTGAAAGAGATGCACAGACAGGTGGGAGACCTCGTTGTTGACGAATACGGCATTGCACGGCGTGGACTTATAATAAGGCATCTTGTCCTTCCTGAAGGGGTGGCAGGCACCCCTTCGGTCATGCAGTTTATAGCAACAGAGATTTCGAAAAACTCCTATGTGAACATAATGGACCAGTACTACCCCTGCTACAAGGCAGAGCCACCACTTCATAGAAGGATAACAGAAGAGGAGTTCAGAGAGGCTATAGAAGTAGCCAAGGGTATGGGTATTACAAGGCTCTGTGGCATAACGGAGTAGAGGCCAGACTGTGGAGGAGAGAAAAAAGGCAGAAAGACAGCTCTCTGCCGGTGGGGTGGTGGTAAGAAGAGGGGATGAGGGCTGGCAGGTGGTGCTCATAGAGGTAAGGGGAAAGAGTGGAAAACCGAGGTGGACACTTCCAAAGGGGCTTGTGGAGGAGGGCGAAAATATAGCCCGCACCGCACACAGGGAGGTGAAAGAAGAGACAGGGGTGGATGGAAGGATTATAGAGAAGATAGACTCCATACATTACTTCTATGCATTCAGAAATGGAGATACGCTGAAAAAATACTTCAAGATAGTCTACTTCTTCCTTATGGAGTATACCGGTGGAGACACAAAAGACCACGACACAGAGGTTATAGAGGCACGGTGGTTCCCATTCGATAAGGCTGTGGAGATGGTCTCCTTTGAAGACGAACGAGAGATACTGAGAAAGGCAAAGCAGATACTTAAAAAAAGAAAGATGTGGCAGGAGGAGAAAGAATAGATGGAGATAACACCCGAACTCATAGAAGAACATGGCTTAACAGAGGAAGAGTACCGCCGTATCGTGGAGCTGCTTGGCAGAGAGCCCAATGTGGTAGAGCTTGGCATATTCTCTGTCATGTGGAGTGAGCACTGTAGCTACAAATCCTCAAGGGTGCATCTAAGGAAGTTTCCAACAGAGGGTGAAAGGGTCATTCAGGGACCCGGTGAGAATGCAGGGGTTGTGGACATAGGCGATGGGCTCTGTGTGGTCTTCAAGGTGGAGAGCCACAACCACCCCTCTTTCATAGAGCCCTATCAGGGGGCTGCAACAGGGGTTGGTGGCATACTGAGGGATATATTCACCATGGGTGCAAGGCCCATAGCGCTTCTCGACTCTTTGAGGTTTGGCTCCCCCGAGGAGAAGAAGACCGCCTATCTTCTTAAAGGCGTGGTTTCAGGCATTGCCGACTACGGCAACTGCGTTGGCGTGCCAACGGTTGGTGGAGAGCTATACTTCCACCCGTCCTACAACTTCAACTGCCTTGTAAATGTCATGGCTCTTGGCATAGCAGAGAAGGAGAGCATATTCAGGGCAAAGGCAGAGGGTGTGGGCAACCCTGTAATATATGTGGGGTCTGCAACGGGAAGAGACGGCATACATGGTGCCACCATGGCAAGTGATGTATTTGGTGAAGGTGGTGAAGAAAGAAGACCCACCGTGCAGGTGGGAGACCCCTTTACAGAAAAACTGCTTCTTGAGGCATGCCTTGAGGCATTTAAGACAGGCTGTGTGGTAGGGGTGCAGGATATGGGGGCAGCAGGGCTTACATCCTCAAGCTCTGAGATGGCTGCAAGGGCAGGCTCGGGCATAGAGATAGACGTTTCGAAGGTGCCACGAAGAGAAGAGGGCATGACACCCTATGAGGTGATGCTCTCGGAATCGCAGGAAAGGATGCTATTTGTTGCAAAAAGAGGCACCGAAGATAGACTCCTTGAGATATTCAGAAAGTGGGACCTCAACGCAGCAATAATAGGCAGGGTCATAGAGGAACAGCTCATAAGGGTGAAAGAGGGTGAAGAGGTGGTGGCAGAAATACCTGTCCATGCACTCACCGAGGATGCTCCCAAATACAACAGACCTTCAAGGAAACCTGCATGGCAGGATGAGCTCAAAGAGCTTGATACAGACAATATACCCATGCCTGCCGACTATAAGGGGGTGCTCGAAAGACTTCTTGGTTCTTTAAACATAGCCTCAAGGGAGTGGATATATACCCAGTACGACCACATGGTAAGGACAAACACGGTTGTGCTTCCCGGTGGAGATGCAGCAGTTCTCAGGATAAAGGGCACAAAAAAGGCAATTGCCCTCACCGTCGACTGTAATTCAAGGTACTGTTATCTCGACCCATATACAGGTGGGCTTATAGCTGTCTTTGAGGCTGCAAGAAACCTTACAGTGTGTGGAGCCACACCCATAGGGCTTACAGATTGTCTCAACTTCGCCAGCCCCGAAAGAGAAGAGGTGATGTGGCAGTTCGAAAAGGCTATAGAGGGCATGAGGGATGCCTGCTTGAGGCTCGGTGTGCCTGTTGTAAGTGGTAATGTGAGTTTCTACAACGAGACGGGAGATGTCTCTGTATATCCCACGCCTGTGGTGGGAATGGTTGGGCTTATAGAGGATGTGGAAAAACACACAACCCCATGGTTCAAGAAGGATGGAGATGTGGTTGCTCTACTGGGATGGCACTCAGAAAGCCTTGGAGGGAGTGAATACCTTGCACTCGAGTGCGGGCTTGAGAAAGGCCTGCCAGAGCTCGATATAGATAGAGAAGTTAAGGTGCAGCAGGCTTGTAGGCAGTGTATAATGGATGGTATAATAAGCGCTGCCCACGATGTGGCAGAAGGCGGGCTTGCTGTCTCGCTTTCAGAGATGTGTTTTGCCCCTGAAAAGACATTTGGCGTAAAGATAAGACTCGATAAAGATGTAAGGCCCGATGCCCTTCTTTTTGGTGAGGCTCAATCGAGAATACTTGTAAGTTTCAGCCCTGAAGACTTGGACAGAGTAAAAGAGGTGGCAGAAAGGTTCGCAGTAGAGCTCGATGTTCTCGGCACGGTGGGAGGAGAGCGCTTTATCGTTGAGGGTCTTATCGATGTGGATGCGGAAAGACTCAGAAGGCTCTGGAAGGGCGGGCTTGAAAGGTTTCTTGAAGGAGGCAAAGGAAGGGATGTCTGACAGGTTCCACGATGAGTGCGGCATAGTGGGTGTATACAACCACCCAGAGGCTTCCAATATAGCCTACCTTGGACTTTACGCCCTCCAGCACCGTGGACAGGAAAGTGCGGGTATAGTTTCATCGGATGGGAAAAAGCTCTACTCCCACAAAGAGATGGGGCTTGTTGCAGACATATTCACAGGCGGGATACTGAAGAAGCTTCCCGGAAAGAATGCCATAGGCCATGTAAGGTATTCAACGGCAGGTGAGTCCCACATACGCAATGCACAGCCCTTTGTGGTGGACTATGCAAGGGGTAGCATTGCAATAGCACACAACGGAAACCTCGTGAATGCAAGGTTGTTGAGAGACGAGCTCGAGGCATATGGCTCTATATTCCAGTCCGATATGGACACAGAGGTCATCATGCACCTTATAGCCTCAAGCAAAGAAGGAACCTTAACGGGCAGACTCGTCCACGCACTCTCAAAGCTAAAGGGTGCCTATTCCCTCGTGATACTTACCGATAGCTGCCTTATAGCCATAAGAGACCCCTACGGATTCCGCCCGCTCGTTCTGGGCCGCCTGAAGGATGGCTGGGTGGTAGCCTCTGAGACCTGTGCCTTCGACCTCATAGAGGCAGACTATCTGCGAGAGATAGAGGCAGGCGAGCTTCTCATAATAGACGAAAAGGGGCTTACCTCTCACAAGCCCTTTCCACAGGTGCCCTACTCACCCTGTATATTTGAGTTCATATACTTTGCAAGGCCAGACAGTAATGTGTTCGGTGCCAATGTGCATAGTGTAAGGAAGAACCTCGGCAGAGAGCTCGCAAGGGAGCACCCCGTTGAGGCAGATGTGGTAATACCCGTGCCAGACTCTGGAGTGGGAGCTGCCATAGGATATGCAGAGGAATCGGGCATACCCTTCGACATGGGGCTTGTGAGAAACCACTACATAGGCAGAACATTCATAGAACCGCAGGACTCTATAAGGGACTTTGGCGTCAAGATAAAGCTAAATCCCGTAAGGGATGTTATCGATGGTAAGAGGGTGGTGGTGGTGGACGACTCTATCGTGAGGGGTACCACGAGCAGAAAGATTATAAAGATGATTCGAGACGCGGGGGCAAAGGAGGTGCACCTGAGGATAAGTTCTCCTCCAACCATAGCGTCCTGCTTCTACGGTATAGACACCCCC
>DRQE01000006.1 GCA_011371515.1 Deltaproteobacteria bacterium | reverse complement strand
ATGAGTATGGTAGATTTCTAAATATCTTCGCCGATAAACACCAGAGGTGTAATGCTTAACACCTCTTAATTTTTTTGGGAGGCTACTCTTTTATGGTAAAGAGCCTTCTTAGAAGTCTTCCATCTGTTGATGAACTCTTAAGAGACCCCGAGATTGCCCCACTTTACAGCAAACTTTCTGCACAGATAGTTAAAGACTCTATAAGAAGTGTGCTTGAGAGGTTGAGGGAAGAGATTTTAAGCGGAAGACTCAAAAGCCTTGCCCGCAGTTCCATTACAGCCCGCATAAAAGAGGACCTTGAGGCGCTTCTTTCTTCAGGGCTTAAACCAGTGGTTAATGCCTCTGGCACAGTCGTTCACACGCATCTTGGCAGGGCGCCCCTGCCTGAAGAGGCGGTGGAGGCGGTCAGGGTGGCAGCCAGAGGGCCAGTAAGCCTTGAGATAAACCTTGAAGACGGCTCGAGGGGTGAGAGGGACTCACACTGTGAGGCACTCATAGTGAGGCTTACAGGCTGTGAGGCAGCCTGTATCGTAAACAACAACGCTGCGGCAGTATTCCTCACGCTCAATACCCTTTCGTCTGGCAAAGAGGCAATAATATCCCGTGGTGAGCTCATAGAGATAGGTGGCTCCTTCAGGCTGCCTGAAATCATGGAGCGAAGCGGCTGTATCCTAAAAGAGGTGGGAACCACCAACAGAACCCATCTTCACGACTACATAGACGCCATAGGTGAGAATACGGGGCTTCTTCTGAAGGTCCACAAGAGTAACTACAATATTACGGGATTCACCAAAGAGGTAAGCCTTGCAGAACTCGTGGCAGTGGGCAGAAGGTACGGCATACCTGTGGTGGAGGACCTTGGTAGCGGCTCCCTTGTGGACCTTTCAAAGTATGGGCTCAAGAAAGAGCCTGTGGTGGACGAAAGCATTAAAAAGGGTGTTGATGTGGTTACATTCAGTGCAGACAAACTCCTTGGTGGCCCACAGGCAGGTATAATAGCAGGCAGAAAGGAGTTCGTAGATAAGATAAGACGCAACCCGCTAAAGAGGGCTTTAAGGGTGGATAAGCTCACCCTCTCAGCCCTCGAGGCAACACTCAGACTATATCTGAACCCCGAAGAGCTTGAGAAAAGACTCCCCATCCTTGTCTACCTTACTCGCCAGCTTAAGGACATAGAAGAGGCTGCCCACAGGATAAAGGACTTTCTCTCCTCAAGGCTCGGCAAGGGATTCACCATAGAGGTTGAACAGAGCAGATCCATCGTGGGAAGCGGCGCACTGCCCGATTGCACCATTCCAACCAGAGTGGTTACTGTAACACACCCAGAGATAAGGGCAGAGAAGATATTCAACCACTTCCTCCACAGCGACCCCCCTGTGCTCGGGAGGGTAGAAAGGGAGAAATTCGTGCTCGATGCAAGAACCATTGATGTGAACGACATAGAGCACATAAAGCCGTTATCAAATGGGTAAGACAGGGCTTTCTTTATTACAAAAGGCTATTGTTGCCCTCCTTGTGGTGCAACTTCCTGTGCTTATCACCTTCCTTGTAACCTACACCAGCCTAAAAGAGCATCTTCTGTCACTGGTGCTAAAGGACATATCTATCATACGGGATGTTATGGACAACCAGATAAAGTTCGTTGTGAAGGACATAGAAAGGCACACACAGGAGATAGCCCATGAGCCTACGATAACAGAGCTATTAAGAAAGGCGACTAAAGACCGCAGCGTGGTGGAAAGGTTAAGCCAGTATGTGGCAGACCACTGGAAGGGTGTATACATAGTAGCCCCTGATGGCAGGATAATAGCCCCTGCAGCAGAGGGGGTTACGGACATTGCAGTACCCCTCAACAAGGTGGATGCTCTAAAGAATGGGACAACCATAATAACCAGAAGAACGGAGGAGGGTAAACCCCTTCTGTATGCCATGGCACCCATAAGAGCTGGAGAAGAGGAACAGCCCACGGGCTTTGTTGTAAAGAGGCTCTATATAGACGAGCTTGGCATAATCCCCATCACCACGGCAATATCCCAGTACGAATCCATAAAGATATATCTTGTGGACAGGGCGGGCAACCTTATAGCCTCAACGGTTGAGCTTAAGGGTGGGCTGAAAGGAGCTCCCCCTGTGGAAGAGTGTATACGCTATGGAAGAAGCTACGAGGGCAGATACCGGAGTGCCTCTGGCAGAGAGATCTTTGCCACCTCAAGCTGCATAATACCACCTGTATGGGCATTCGTGGTAGAGGTGGACATGGCAGATGTGTGGAGACCCATAAATATGATTAAGAAAGCTGTGGTGCTCACGGCAATGGTTGTGGGTCTCATAATGGTGGTGCTTTTCGTTATGTTCTCAAGAACGGTGATGAGAAATTTAAGAAGACTCGTTACTTTTGCCGATAACATATCTCGTGGAAACTATGATGTAACACTGCCTGTTGAGACAAGCGACGAGATAGGCCAGCTTACCGAAAGGTTTAATATGATGGCAAGAGAGATAAAACAACGAACCCAAGAGATAACAGAAAGCCGCAGAACCCTTTCAACCCTTTTAAGCAACCTTCCCGGTATGGCATACAGAGCCCTTTCTGACAGGGAGCGCACACTGGAGTTCATAAGCAACGGCTCTATAGAGCTTACGGGTTACACCCCGCAGGAGTTTCTCTCGGGCAAGGTCCGCTACGGCACAGACATTATACACCCTGACGACAGGGAGCAGGTCTACAGGGAAATCAACGATGCAATAGAGGGGCTTCGGCCTTACAAACTTTCCTACAGGATAATAACAAGGGATGGTACCGAGCGATGGGTATGGGAACAGGGAAGAATGGTTGGCAGCAGGGACGATGTGGCTATCTTGGAGGGGTTCATTGCGGACATGACAGAGCAGAAGCGGGCAGAGCTTGAGCTCAAGAAACTCTCCAGTGCAATAGAGGAGAGTATCAACATAGTCTTTATCACCGACACAGAGGGCAGGATAGAGTATGTAAACCCCACATTCGAAAGGGTTACAGGCTATACGAAACAGGAGGTCATAGGCAAGACCCCGCGCATACTGTCATCGGGAGAGACATCACCTTATAAGTACAGAGAGCTATGGCTCACAATAAAGAGTGGAAAGACTTGGCGCGGTATATTCAAGAATAGAAAGAAGAACGGTGAGTACTACTGGGCAAATGGGCTTGT
>DRQE01000005.1 GCA_011371515.1 Deltaproteobacteria bacterium | reverse complement strand
GTCATAAAGGGCTTCGAGGACTATGTGAAGCTCAACAAGAAGGTGCCACCAGAACTTCTTATGAGTGTTGCCTCGATAGACGAGCCGGGTAAACTTGCAGATACCATAATTACCCACCTTACGGTTAAACTCGAAGAGAAACAGAAGCTCCTTGAGACCATGGACCCTGTAAAGAGACTCGAAAAGCTCTACACACTGCTCGAAGGTGAGATAGAGATACTCGAAGTGGAGCAGCGTCTGCGCCAGCGAGTGAAAAAGCAGATGGAAAAGACCCAGAAGGAGTACTACCTGAGCGAGCAGATGAAGGCAATACAGAAGGAGCTCGGTGAAAAGGACGAGTTCAAGAGCGAGATACAGGAGCTTGAGGAGAAGATAAAACGCAAGAAGATGAGCGAGGAGGCAAAGAAGAAGGCCACCCATGAACTGAAGAAACTCAAGCTCATGCCTCCAATGTCTGCAGAGGCAACGGTGGTTAGAAACTACATAGACTGGCTGGTGAATCTACCGTGGAATGAGTACACAGAAGAGAAGAAGGACATAAAAGAGGCAGAGCGTATACTCGACGAGGACCACTATGGGCTCAAGAATGTTAAGGAGAGGATACTCGAGTATCTGGCCGTAAGAGGGCTTGTTGACGAGATGAAGGGGCCCATACTCTGTCTGGTCGGTCCTCCGGGTGTTGGTAAGACCTCGCTCGCAAAGAGTGTGGCAAGGGCAACGGGCAGAAACTTCGTCAGGGTATCCCTTGGTGGCGTGAAGGATGAGGCAGAGATAAGGGGACACAGAAGGACCTACATAGGCTCCATGCCCGGTAAAATCATACAGTCCATAAAGAAGGCTGGCTCAAGCAACCCGCTCATACTGCTCGATGAGGTGGACAAGATGAGCCATGACTTCAGGGGTGACCCTGCAAGTGCCTTACTTGAGGTTCTGGACCCGGAGCAGAACCACACCTTCAACGACCACTACCTCGACTGCGACTATGACCTCTCGAAGGTGATGTTTATAACCACGGCAAACTCCATGCAGGGTATACCCTATCCGCTGCTTGACAGGATGGAGATAATAAGGATACCCGGTTACACGGAGCAGGAGAAACTCCACATAGCAGAGGAGTTTCTCATACCCAAGCAGCTCAAGTATCACGGGCTTACAGCTGACAATGTGGACTTCACAAGGTCTGCCATACTTACCATAATAAGGCGCTATACCCGTGAGGCAGGCGTAAGGGAGCTTGAGCGCCAGATTGCCGCTGTCTTAAGAAAGGTGGCAAGAACGGTCATAAAGAAGGGCAGGGACACGAAGGTCAAGGTTACATCGAAGAGCCTTCTTAGATACCTTGGTGTGCCAAGGTATCGCTACGGCAGGGCAGAGGAGAAGGACGAGATTGGTGTGGCACTCGGTCTTGCATGGACAGAGGCTGGCGGAGAGATACTGGCAACAGAGGTTGCACTGATGCCGGGAAGGGGCAAGCTCACAATAACTGGTAAGCTGGGCGATGTGATGCAGGAGAGCGCACAGGCAGCCCTTACATACATAAGGAGCAGGGCAGCCCGCCTTGGGCTCGAGAAGGACTTCTACCAGAAGCTCGACATACACATCCATGTGCCAGAAGGCGCCATACCAAAGGATGGTCCCTCTGCAGGTATAACCATGGCAACAGCCATAGCATCGGCACTGCTGAAGATACCCGTAAGGAAGGATGTTGCAATGACAGGTGAGATAACGCTCAGAGGAAAGGTACTGCCTGTGGGTGGACTCAAGGAAAAGATACTGGCAGCCCACAGGGCAATGGTATCTACAGTGATAATTCCTGCAGAGAACGAAAAAGACCTCAAGGAGATACCCCCACAGGTACTCAAGAAACTCAACATAGTGCTCGTGGATCACATGGATCAGGTTCTTTGCAACGCACTGAGGGTTGAGAAGAAAGAGGAAATATTCAAGGAGGTAGAAGAAGAGGGCAGGGAGTTCGTCAAGCGGAAAGAGGCAGGAAGGACAGGCAGAGACGATGTGGTCATAAGACACTGAACCCTCGGGTGATACCTGAACAGAAACCATCGGGGCTGGAAGTTTTGAATCCAGCCCCTTTTTGTTGTCTTCAAAATAGCCTTGAAAAGCCGGTTGAAACCCCTTTATACTGATAGTCTCAGCTCTTCAAAGGGGGCCTCCCCTTATTACAGTGAAAGAAGGTGTCAGGATTTGAAGATAAGATTCATTCTGAACCCTCTCTCTGGCAGAGCCATAGGGCTTGAAAAACTTACGGCTGTGGTAAGAAAGGTATTCTCCTCTGACAGGGGTATATTCGAGGTAAGGGTTGCAAAGGATGACCTCCATGCCAGAGCTCTTACCGAAGAGGCACTATCGCTTGGCTACAACTATGTGTTTGCCTGTGGTGGGGATGGCACAGTGCACCATGTTGCCTCTGCTCTTGTCGGCACAGGCACGGTCCTTGGTGTGGTGCCTGCAGGCTCTGGAAACGCACTGGCAGGCGCACTGAACATACCACAGGATGCAGAACAGGCAGTTGCGGTCGTGAAGAAGGGCAGAATTATCAATGTAGATGTGGGTTCTGTCGCCCAGAGGTTCTTTTTTACCACTGCAAGTCTTGCCATCGAAGTCCAGATATGCAAGACCTATAACAGTATGAAGTTTAACCCGCGGGGAATACTTCCCTACATACCCATAGCACTCTTTGAATACCTGAGATACCGTCCACAGAGGATTACCGTAAAGACACAGGAGGAAACCTTCACCCTCTCTCCCCTTGTCTTTACGGTGGCAAACACGGGTGTGTTCGGGGGTGAGTTTGTCATATCGCCCTATTCAGAGCCCTACGACGGAGTGTTTGAAGTATGCATTGTAGATGGGGTATCATTTACAGGAGGGCTTGCAGCAGGGCTCAAGCTACTTAAAGGTAACATCCACAGGGCAAAAGGTTACAGAACTCTTGAGATAAGGCAGATGACGGTGGAAAGACCATCTGAAGGTCTGATACAGCTCGATGGAGAGCCGATTATGGCACCTGCAAGGCTTGCCTTCAGGGTGCTTGCAGGGGCATTGAGGGTGTGGGCATATTGAAAAAAAGGAGGTTTTAAAAGTGGCAGACAATCTACTGGCCACATCAGGACGCAGGTTCAGAGACTTAAGCCCAAGGGAGAAACTCCTCGTTGCATATACCCACCTTGAGAGTCTCAGACAGCTCAATGGTGGCTACATAGCTTCCCCATACAGGGGCGAGCGCGGTGGAAACCGTTATGATGTCTTCTGGCTCAGAGACATAATGTATGCCACCTATGCCAACGAGTACATAGGTTCCTACGAGAAGATGATAGAGAGCTACAGGCTCATACTCAGCATATTTCGTAAATACAGGCAGAAGATCTCGAGCGGGGCAAGAAAACGCCATTACCTTGGCAGCTGTGCCGACGAGGTCATACACGCAAGGGTTCATCCTGTAACCCTTGAGGAGATAACCAGCGAGTGGGGACACCATCAGCTCGACATATTTGGCCTGTTTCTATACAAGACAGGAGACCTCATGAAGAAGGGCTTCAATGTGCTGGGCACAGACTATGCGGAAACGCTGATACTTTTAAGAGACATCGTGCTCTATCTTACCACTGTGAGGTGGTACTCAGACCCTGACTTCGGCGTGTGGGAGGAGGGCCCAGAGGTGCACTCGTCAAGTGTGGGCTCTGTGCTTGCAGGGCTTACCATGTGGCACGACGACGGATACTACCACCACAAGTACCGCCATCAGGTGGAACTATACCGTTATCTGCCCATACCTCAAGAGTTTATAGAGATTGGTAGAGAATCGCTCAACAGGATACTGCCCCGTGAGTCAGAGAGCCGCCCCTATGACCTTGCCCAGCTGAGCCTCATATGGCCCTACAATATCGTTACAGAGGGACAGGCACACACCATACTTAAAAATGTAGAAGAGAATCTCGTACGCGAGAAGGGTGTTGTAAGATATCCGGGGGATCTCTTCCACAACGCAAACCCCGACGAACCAGAGGGCAACGAGGCACAGTGGCCACTGGGGTTTGCTTGGCTCAGTATAGTCTACTCAAAACTTGCCTACAAGGCTATGAAAAGGATGGGCGATATGTTCGGCAAGCCCACAGAGCTCATCGAGAAGGCACGCTACTATCTTTCGAAACTGGAAGAGGTTATGACCCATGACGGCAAGGTGCCAGAGCTATACAGCGACGGAAAGATGAACTGGAATGTACCCCTTGCATGGGCACAGAGCTTCTATGTGATAGCCAGTCAGAGCCTTGAGCGTATATACGAGCTAACAGGAGAGGTCCGAAGGATATGAACCCTGTATCAAGAAGGGCAACCCTTTTAAACATAGGAGCAAACGCCTTTCTTTTTACGATAAAGCTCTGGGTTGCCCTTCTTTCAGGTAGCATCGCCCTTCTGTCCGACTCGTTCAACTCCCTTCTTGATACAATAGCCTCCATAGCCATATTCATATGTGTAAAGATTTCCGATAAAGAGGCAGACGAAGGGCATCCCTTCGGACACTCAAGGGCAGAACCAATTGCCGGCATAATGGTGGCAATATTTGCGGGCATCCTCGGTTTTGAGATAATAAAGACCTCCATAGAAAGGATTATAGTTGGAGACCATGTAACGGTGACCACCGCAGCACTTGTGGTGCCTCTTGTAACGATAGTGCTTAAGGGCTACATGGCATGGTACTTTAAGAAGGTTGGCGAAAGGGTTAAAAGCCCGGGGATAATCGCAAGCAGCGTGGATTCCCTGTGTGATGTGCTCGTGTCGTTCGTTGTTGTGGTAGGGCTTGTGGGAGTAAGCTGGGGATACGAATATGTGGATGCCATCGTGGGGTTTGTGGTAAGCATATGGATAATATACACGGGTTATAGGATAGGCATGGAGAACATAGACTACCTCATGGGCAAGGCACCGCCGGATGAACTGTTGCAGCAGATAAAGAGTGCCGCTGTTTCTGTCAAAGGTGTTCTGGCAACGAACACCATAAAGGCACACTATGTGGGGCCATTTATACATGTGGAGATTCATGTTGAGGTGCCAAAGGACATATCAACCTACGAGTCTCACAGGATAGGTAACGAGGTGGAAAAGGCAATAGAAAGGATAGACTCCATAGAGAAGGCATTTGTCCATATAGATCCGGTATGAAGAGAGACCATCCCGCAGATAGGCTCGATAAGGAGCAGAAAGAGGCAGTAGAGAGCACTGCACAGCACACACTCGTTGTGGCAGGCCCGGGAAGTGGCAAGACCACGGTGCTTACCGCACGCTACATCAGATGCCTTGAAGAGGGCTATAGCCCCGAAGAGCTATGCGCAATAACATTTACCAACAGGGCAGCCTGCCAGATGCGTCATCGTATAGAAAAAGCCCTTGGAAAACCTGTGAGCCTGCCATTTATAGACACCTTCCACGGGCTTGCCCTTAAGGTGCTAAAGAAGCTAAAGAGCTTCCGACTTTACGGAAGGGAAGACACCGTAGAGCTACTCAAAGGGCTCGGGGTAACGAAGCCCGTAAGGACGGCTGAAAGGCTTTCGCTTATAAAAAATCTGGTTCTGAGAGAGCCCTCGAAGGATGAAGAAGAAGCATTGAGGCTTTATACAAAAGAGCTCAAACAAAGGGGTGCCCTCGACCTCGATGACCTTCTGGTTGAGCTTTCAATGGTTCTTGAAGACGGTGGTGGGCCCTCTTTCTCTTACATACTTGTTGACGAGTTTCAGGATATAAACCCACTGCAGGCACACCTTATAAGACTATTTACAGAAAAAGGAGCAGGGCTTTTTGCCATAGGAGACCCTGACCAGTCCATATACGGCTTCAGGGGTGCCAATCTTGAGGGTTTCTTAAGGTTCAAAGAGAGTTATCCAGAAGCAAGGCTTGTAACACTTACCAGAAACTACCGCTCCTTTGAGCCCATAGTTCTTTCTGCAACAAGACTTATAGAGCACAACAAAGATAGAATTGCCCACCCTGTCGAGGCTGTAAGAAAGGGTGGTAACAGAATAGTGCACGCAAGGTTACCCAGCGACAGGGCAGAGGCAGAATTCGTTGCAAACCAGATAGAGACCCTTATGGGAGGGCTTTCAAGCCTTGGCACAAAAGGGGAGAGCGGTGATTACACCTTCAGTGATTTTGCCGTACTCTTCAGGACCCACAGGCAGATACTCCTCTTTGAAGAGGTCTTCAGGGCATCTTCCATACCCTACAGGGTGGTAAGCATTCCAGAAGGTATAAGAAGACTTGCCGATGAACTCAAGGTGGCAGAAGAAGCCCTCTCTCCTGATACCATCGTAGAGCTTGCAAAGAGGGTGGGTTTGTCAGAGGAGCAGGTGGGCTTTGTCCTTTCTCTTGCAGAAGAGTGTGCTACAAAAGAGGAGCTTACCGAAAGGCTCATACTTATGGACATACCCGATGTGGCAGGTATAGAGGCAGACAGGGTTACCCTTCTTACCATGCATGCTGCAAAGGGGCTTGAGTTCAGGGTGGTCTTCGTTGCAGGCTGTGACGATGGTATCATACCCCTAAAGGGTGAAGACATTGAGGAGGAAAGACGCCTATTCTATGTTGCCATGACAAGAGCCGCCGAAAGGCTATATCTTACAGGTGCGGATAGAAGAAGAGCCTGTGAGGACACCCTTAAGAAAAGCCGCTTTATAGGAGATATACCACGGGAATTCGTAGAGGAACACCAGATTCGCCGCAAGAAGAAGCGGCCCTTCCAGAGAGGGCTTTTCGACTAAAGCAGCGATAAAGTGATGATTCCCTGCAGAATGGTCATGAAGAAAAGGGTGATGCCACCTTTAGGCAGGAGCCTTTCAGAGCCTTGCCAGCACACCACGGTTTATTCTCTCTACTACTTCTTTGCCCGCAAGGAGTTCAGCCAGTTTGAAGGCGAACTCAAGTGCTGTGCCAGGGCCCTGACTTGTGATTATGTTGCCATCAACGCATACCCTTTCGTCGCAGAGGGTTGCCTCTTTTAGCTCTTCCCTTACTGTTGGATGTGAGGTTACACACCTTCCCTTGATTATACCCGAAGCCTTAAGCACCGTTGGAGCTGCGCATATGGCTGCTATGAAGCGGCCTGCAGAGTACTGCCTTCTTATAAGCTCCAGCACGCGCGTGTCACTTCTTAAGTTCTCTGTGCCCTTTGCACCACCGGGAAGTATTATCAATCTGAACTCTTCACCCAATACATTATCAAGGGTGGTATCTGCCACAACCTTTACTCCGCATCTACCGGTAACAGGCCCCTCAACGGTGGAGGCAACCACCACAGAAAGCTCTGCTCTGCGCAGTATGTCCACTGGGGCAAGGGCCTCTATCTCTTCAAAGCCAGAAGCAAGTATTAGGAGTGCATCCTTCATAGAGATAAATTATACCCCATTGGGCAGTCCTGTCAAATATAATGACTTGACTTTTGGGATAAATAATTTTAGATTTCTCTGTAGGGTGCGATATATTCAAAAAAAGGGGGCACTATGGAAGAAAGAGAGATGGAAGTTGTCCCAGGGCTTGAGGGTATACCTGCTGCCGAGTCTGCAATAAGCTACATAGATGGAGAGAAGGGTATCCTTGAGTACAGAGGTATACCAATAGAAGAGCTTGTGGAACACAGCACCTTCCTTGAGGTGGCATATCTTCTCATATTCGGCAAACTTCCAACCATAAAGGAGTTCACCCGTTTTAAGAACGACATAACCCTTCATACAAGATTGAAGCTCAAGATACTCAGGATGATGGAGTATCTGCCAGAGACGGGCCATCCAATGGACTATCTGCAGTCCGTAACCTCTGCCATGGGCATGTATTACCCGGCAAGGAACACACTGGACCCTGAGGTAAGATACTGGTCCATAGTAAGGCTTATAGCAAAACTTCCAACCATTGTGGCAGCCTGCCACAGGCTTCGCCACGGCGATGCACCGATACAGCCAAACAATGACCTTTCTTTTCCTGCAAACTTCTACTACATGCTCTTTGAGAAAGAGCCTGATCCACTGGTGGAGAAGATAATAGACGTAATCTTGATACTCCATGCAGATCACACGATGAATGCATCCACATTCAGTGCAAGGGTTGTGGGCTCTACCCTTGCAGACCCATATACAATCGTATCTTCTGCAATAGGCACACTTTCGGGTCCCCTCCATGGCGGTGCTAACGAGAAGGTGGTGGATATGCTTAAGGAGATAGGCTCGAAAGAGAATGTGCGCCCCTACATAGAGGAGAAACTCAAAAACAAAGAGCGTATAATGGGTATAGGCCACAGGGTATACAAGACAAAAGACCCAAGGGCAAGGCTTTTGCAAAAGTTTGCCCACAGGTTGTTCGACCATGAAGGTGCGGAGTCTACCCATCTGCTGGAGATTGCCGAAGAGGTGGAAAAGGTGGTGGAGGAGAAATTGGCACACAAAAGGCTCTATCCAAATGTGGACTTCTAGTCTGGTATAGTATTTACAGGTATCGGCATACCCACAGAGCTATTCACACCCATATTTGCCATGGGCAGGGTTGCAGGGTGGCTCGCACACTGGATAGAACAGCTCCAGACAAACCGTATATACAGGCCTACACAGAAATATATCGGTAAAAGAAAACAGCCATACATTCCCATAGCAGAGAGAGGATAACAGGAGATAATGAAAAAGACGGTTCTTCTTACGGTCTTAAGCCTCCTGCTTGTGTCTTTTCTTCAGAAAAGCGTCGGGGCGGAAAAGACACAGTACGCGGGTATCGTTGTTACATGGAAAGGTAACGTCTACATATACAGAGAGGGTGAGTCGAAAAGGATACGCGTTGAAGACACCACAGCCATAAGAGAGGGCGATATAATAACCACAGACGATGAGTCTGCGGTCAAGATACTTCTGGCAGATGACACTATCGTTGCCATGGGTGAAGGTGGCAGCCTGTGTGTGGACTCCCTCAGTCTTGATGACGCTAAAAGAAGGCTTTCGCTGCGTATTGTAGCAGGCACGGTAAGAACCATTGCGGGCAGACACTTTACAGACGCTTCGTACCTTGAGCTCAAGAGTCAGGCAGCCCTTGTAAGGGTTCTGGGTACAGACTTTGTGGTAAATTCCATGGAAGATGCCACGGAGGTGGTCTCGCTGGATGGCACCGTGGATGTGCAGGGCACAGAAGGTACAGGCAACACCGTGCGCATAGAGTCGGGCTATATGACGCAGGTAGGCCCAGAGGGTCTGCCCACCCCACCACAGAAGGTTCCAGACTATTATGTGGAAGAGCTCATTGCAAGAACAGATGTGCCCGTCAATATGGTTGCCACCATGACTGAAGAGGGTTGCAAGGACTGCCACAGGCCGGTGTATGTGGATGCCTCAAGATACAAACACCCCGATATATTGCTCAACTGCACCAGATGCCACATAAAAGATGCAGAGAAGAGGAAACTAATAAGGTTCAAAGACGGCTGGGGAGATAACATATTCTTTTTAGAGCTGGAAGACGATCCCAGCTACTCCATAGCCGTAAGGGGAAAAGACTCCTTTGGCAGGGAAGCATCGTCAGAGACATTGAGGGTGGTGCCATCACAGGATGCAGTAGAGCTTTCCGATGATGGTAAGGCTCCACAGGTCTCCACGCCAGAGGTGGTAGAGGTGAGAGAGGGGGTCTTCTACTCTGTAACGGTAAGATGGAAGACCGACAAACCTGCCCGCTCTTACATAGAATACGGAAGGAGCCGAAGGCTGGGTAATGTTTCGCGCTCATCCACACATTATGCAACAGAACACAGGACAGTTATAGAGAAGCTGAGAAGGGGTAAGAAGTACTACATCAGGGCAGTTGCCGAGGACCCCTACGGTAGAAAGGCGCACTCAGATACTGTTAAGATAAAGGTGAAGAAAGCCTACACCACCAAGAAGGATGCCACAGGGCTGCCCTCTATAGAGGGGCTCAAACTCTTAAGGGTGAAAGACAGATGGGCACTCATGTGGAAGAGCAATGGAATACGAGAGGGGACCATATCTATTGGTATAATGAGCACCGGTTCAAGGAAAGACCTTTCCAATCCCCATTACCCGGGGCTTAAGAGTATCAACGAGGCAGGCTTCTATGTGTGTGGTGAGTGTCACAGAGGGAGTATACACCTTAAGGCATCCCATCCGATGGTGGATGTTACCCCGACAGTGTCTGGCGGGCTGCCACTCGGAAGTGGTGGAAGGATGCTATGCGTTACATGCCATATGTCCCATGGAAGCCAGCATCCCTATGTGCTAAGAAAAGAAGAGACAGAGCTCTGCCGCAGCTGCCACGAGTAGAAGGGGTCAGGCTATGCTTATTGGCTCTCCACCTTCGTTTTCGTCGTAGAGCCTTCTGAAGACCTCTTCACATTCGAAGAAGGCATCGAACACCTTGGGGTCGAACACCCTCTCCATGTCTTTTATAATCATCAGGGTTTCCTCATGGGTGTGCCTTTCTTTTCTGTAGGGGCGTTTGCTCCTTGCAGCATCGTATACATCCACTATGTGGACTATTCTTCCAGAGAGGGGTATGTCTTCTCCTTTGAGCCCCTGTGGGTAGCCAGAGCCATCCCAGTTTTCGTGATGTGTAAGTGCTATTGCCTCTGCGGTGCGCACTATCTCAGAGTCTGACCCATGCAGTATCCTTGCACCTATGGTTGTGTGGGTCTTCATGGTCTCGAACTCTTCTTCAGTAAGGCTTGCAGGCTTTAGCAGTATGGAGTCTGGTATGCCGATCTTGCCTATATCGTGCATGGGGCTTGCAAAGAATATCTCTTCCACCTTCTTTTCAGAAAGTCCCAGCTGACGGGCAAGTATGCGTGAGAATATGCTGATTCGCTTTATGTGGTTACCAGTCTCTCTATCGCGGTATTCAACCGCAAGGCTCAGTTTGTAGATGGTGTCCATGTAGGCATTTCTCGTTTTCTCGTAAGCCTCTTTCAGCTCAAGTGTTTTATCCCTTACCATGCTTTCCAAGAATCTGCCGTGTTTTACGAGGTAGTCTTCGTATCTTTTAATCTTAAGGAGATTCTTTATTCTCACACCGAGTTCAGTCTCGTCCACGGGCTTCGAGAGAAGCTCGTCAGCCCCTGCAGATAGCCCCCTTATTCTGGAGTTTCTGTCCGAGAGTATGGTGACGAGTATTATCGGTATGTGTGCTGTTTCAATGTTCTCTTTGAGACGGCGCACCACCTCGAACCCATCGAGCCCCGGCATTACCACATCAAGCAGTATTATGTCGGGCTTCTCCCTGCCTGCCATCTCAAGGGCAGATAGTCCGTCCTCTGCGGTTACACAGAGGTAGCCCATCTTTTCGAGCATGTCGGTAGTTATTCTAATGAAGAGTTTGTCATCGTCGGCAATGAGTATCTTTGTGGATTCCCTTTCTTCCATAAAAGTGTATTGATAAGGGTTTGTATGGGAATGTCATGTAGAATAAGTCTACATCAAAAGCTCTTCATGTCAAGTGGGGATGGGTTGAAAGGTATGCCCTGAGTTTCTCAAGAGCCCTTGCCCTGTGGCTTACGAGGTTTTTCTCCTCTGGGCGCATTTCGGCAAGGGTCTTGCCTTTATCTGGCAGGTAGAACACAGGATCATAGCCAAAACCATACTTGCCCCGTGGTCTTCTGGTGATTCTACCTTCGAGGACTCCTTCGAAGGTCTTCTCCTCACCTTCAGGGGTTACAAGGGCTATGACACAGCGAAATCTTGCGGTGCGCTTTGGCTCTGGTATGTCTTTGAGTTCCTCGAGGAGCTTAAGGTATCTCTCCTTATCTGTGGTGCCACCGTATCGGGCAGAGTACACACCCGGCCTGCCATCGAGGGCATCCACCTCAAGCCCCGAGTCGTCTGCCATTGCAGGAAGCCCGCTTTTCTGGGCAACGAAGCGTGCCTTCTTAAGGGCATTTTCCTCGAAGGTGCCGCCATCTTCGGGCGGAAGCTCCTCTATGGAGAGTTCCTCAAGGCTCACAAGCTCCACAGAGAGCCCTTCGAGTATGGAGCGTATCTCCTTTATCTTTCCCTGATTCTTCGTTGCAAGGGCTATCTTCACGGGCTTTATTCCCCAGAGAGGCTTTTTTTCTGTATTTCCAGAAGTTCAGTTATACCCTTTCTGGCAAGCCCCAAGAGGGCGTGGAGGTCTTCCTCTGTAAAGGGCAGTGCCTCGGCAGTTGCCCCTATCTCTATATATCTGCCACCGCCTGTCATAACTACATTCATGTCCACCTCTGCCACGGAGTCTTCCTCGTAGTTAAGGTCCAGCAGCCTTGTGCCATCCACTATACCCACGCTAACCGCGCATACAGGCTCTATTACAGGGTCTGCCTCGAGGGCACCCGAGTCTATAAGACCACCTATTGCATCCTGCAGGGCAACAAACCCTGCTGTTACAGAGGCCGTTCTGGTGCCACCGTCTGCCTGCAGTACATCACAATCGATGATTATGGTTCTTTCACCGAGCTTTTTAAGGTCTACCGCACAGCGCAGACTTCTTCCTATGAAACGCTGTATCTCCTGTGTTCTTCCTGTGAGTCTGCCTGTTATGGACTCGCGGGGTATTCGCTTCGGGGCAGACCTTGGCAGCATGGCATACTCTGCGGTAATCCAGCCCTGCCCCGTGCCCTGCAGGAACTGGGGCACCCGCTCTTCAACGGTTGCGGATACTATCACCCGTGTGTTGCCCGTCTCGATGAGGGCAGAGCCATCGGCAAACTTGAGCACACCCCGCTTTATAGATGTGGGTCTTAGCTGGTCCGGTCTTCTTCCATCACTCCTCATAGGCTATCCTCGATATTTCTTTCTCAAAGTTGAGTATACCCCCTGCTATTGCATGGGCTATTCTTTCTTGGTAGTCTTTGCGTGAAAGTCTTATTTCTTCTTCGGGGTTGGATATAAAGCCCACCTCCACAAGCACTGCCGGCATGGTTGCCCCTGCAAGCACTATGAAAGGTGCCTGTTTTACGCCACGGTTTTCCTCCTTTACTGCCTCTACCAGTGAGGTGTGGACGAACTCGGCAAGTAGCTGGCTTTCGTGGTGGGTCTCTGTCTGGGTGAGGTCCCAGAGTATGGATGTAAGTTCGTCAACTTCTTTCTTACTATCCATGCCGTCTTCAGACTCAATGGGCACCATATTGTTCTCTATAGCAGCGAGCATACGGGCATCGTTATCGCTTGCCTCGAGGCTTAAAAAGAAGGTCTCAACCCCGCTGGCACCTCTTCTATAGGCGGCATTGGCATGGATACTCAGAAACAGGTCTGCCCTTACACGGTTTGCTATGGCTGTCCGTTCTTTGAGAGAGATGTAGGTGTCATCGGTTCTTGTAAGGACCACATTTACATAGGGAAGTCTGTCTTCTATAGCATCTTTCAGCCTGAGGGCTATCTGGAGGGTTATGCTCTTTTCCGTGGTTCCATTTGGACCTATGGCACCTGTGTCTTCACCGCCATGGCCCGGATCTATGACTATTACCTTTAGTGTGCTGGCTTGTGTACTGTCGGTGGCATCTGCCACTGTGGCTGCCACAAAGAGCAGAACCGATAGGCCTATAAGGAGATGCCTCATAAGACCCTATTTTAAACGGTTACACAAGAGTAGTCAATTGTAAGTTGTGTTTTGACAAGCCTTGAGTGTTGTGCCATAGTAAATGTGGGAGGAGTCTCGGGCTATGGAGTACTGGATAGGTTTTATCCTCTGTTCTGTGGCGATAGTCTTAAGTGGCTCGCGCCTTTCCAGATATGGGGACATCATAGCAGAGCTCAGTGGAATTGGAAGGGCATGGATAGGGCTGATACTTATGGCAAGTATTACCTCCCTGCCAGAGCTTGTAACAGGAATAAGCTCTGTGGCGATTGTGGGAGCCGTGGACATTGCCCTTGGAGATGTTATGGGCTCCTGCGTGTACAACCTCTTCATACTTGCCATAATGGACATGATGAACGGCGAGCGCCCGCTTTTCTACAGAGCATTCAGCGGGCATCTGCTTTCTGCCGGTATCGGGGTGATACTTATAGGAATGGTGCTTGGTTCCATACTGCTTGCCCCCTATATGCCACAGATATGGCATGTGGGCCTTTACACCCCTGTGATAATAATAACCTATATAATAGGTATAAGGGCTGTCTACTATTACGAAAGAAGCACCATAACGGACTATGTGGAAGAGTCTGTAGTT
Source organism: Deltaproteobacteria bacterium (assembly GCA_011371515.1). GTDB lineage: Bacteria > Desulfobacterota > GWC2-55-46 > GWC2-55-46 > DRQE01 > DRQE01. The sequence goes on along the minus strand of DRQE01000005.1, from coordinate 4,578 downwards.
AAGCTGAAGGAGGAAAAGCTCTCCTACCGTGGTTTCACACTGAGAAGGGCAATAGCACTCTACACGATGCACGCCTTCGTAATAGTGGTGGCAGCAACACTGCTTCCCTATGTGTCTGAAGAACTGGCACTGAGAACAGGGCTTGGTTCCACATTCATGGGAAGCGTATTCGTTGCAATGACCACATCCCTGCCAGAGGTGGTCGTATCCATAGCTGCGGTAAGGATAGGTGCAAGGGACATGGCAATATCAAACATGCTCGGAAGTAACATGTTCAACATGGCCATAGTGGCTATAGATGACCTTTTCTACACAAAGGGCTCGATACTCTCGGATGTGTCACAGACACACCTTACCACAGGACTTGTAGCAATAATAATGACAGGTGTGGTCATAATAGGGCTTACCTATCCACCCAAAAGAAAGATATTCAGAGTGGGGGTGGACTCCATAGTGCTTATATTCTTCTGGATCGTCAACTTCTACATACTCTACATAACGAGAGGTGTTAAGTGAAGCCCGTAGTATTCACAGACCTTGACGGCACACTGCTGCATCCTGTCAGCTATAGCTTCAAAGAGGCAGAGCCTGCCATAAGGATGCTAAAAGAAAAGAAGATACCCATCGTTATGACCTCGAGTAAGACGAGAAAGGAGATAGAGCTCTACAGAGAACGCCTCTCCATAAAAGACCCCTTCATATCCGAGAACGGTGGCGGCATATTCATCCCTGAAGGCTACTTTCCCTTTCCTGTGGAAGGCACTTCCATAGATGGCTACAGGGTAATAATGTTTGGACGCCCCTACGAGGAGGTGCGAAGGGTGCTCAGAGAGATAGGCTCAACCCTTGGGGTGGATATAAGAGGCTTTGGTGATATGACCGTAAAGGAGGTGGCAGAGCTTACGGGACTATCCGAACAGGAGGCAGCCCTCAGCATGAAGAGAGATTTTGTTGAGCCTTTTGTTTGCGCTAAAGATAGCCGATTATTAAAGGAGGTGCTCAAGGAGATAGAGAAAAGGGGCTTCAGATGGACGAGGGGCAGGTTCTATCACATAATGGGAGAGCACGATAAAGGCAGGGCAGTAAGGGTGTTGGCAGACTACTACAGAAGGCTCTACGGCAGGGTTATTACCATAGGGCTTGGTGACAGCCTTAACGACGAGCCCATGTTGAGAGCCGTGGACATAGCCGTGTGCGTGGCAAAGAAAGACGGAAGCTATGAGCCATTCGGCATAGAGGGTATAATAAAGGCAGATGGCATAGGACCTTCTGGCTGGAATACTGCTATAATAAATATTATAAGAAGGCTTCAGGAACAGGGTAGCTATGGCAGTTGAGTCCACCGTGCAGGATGAGAAGAGAGAAGACATAGAGAAGTCTATTGAAAGGATAGATTCTGCCGACATAGTGGTGGGTATTGCAAGCTATAACAACGCCAGCACCATAACCCATGTTGTGAGGGCTGTGGATGCAGGGCTTGCAAAGTACTTTCCAAGGGAAAGGTGCGTTATAATAAACTCTGATGGTGGCTCAACAGACCACACCCCAGAGCTTGTAAAGAACACAGACTTTGACCATCGCACCATATTCCTTTCCCATCCTCTTTATCCTATACACCGCATAACCACTCCCTACCACGGCATACCGGGCAAGGGCAGTGCCTTCAGGACAATATTTGAGCTCGCAAAACAACTTAATGTGAAGGCATGCTGTGTGGTGGATGCAGACCTTAGAAGTATTACCCCTGAGTGGATAGAGCTTCTTCTCATACCGGTGCTCAAGGAGGGATACGACTTCGTTGCCCCCTTCTACAGCAGGCACAAATACGACGGCAGTATAACCAACTCAATCATCTACCCTGTCACGCGTGCACTCTACGGAAAGAAGATTCGCCAGCCCATAGGTGGAGAGTTCGGCATGTCTGGAAGACTCATAGAACATTACCTCTCTCTTAAAGATGCATGGGATACGGATGTTGCAAGGTTTGGCATAGACATATGGATGACCACCGAGGCGATTGCCGGTGGATTCAATCTGTGTCAGGCATATCTTGGGGCAAAGATTCATGATCCAAAAGACCCCGGGGTGCATCTTACCGACATGTTTGTGCAGGTGGTTGGCTCCCTTATGAAACTTACAGAAAGGCATCACGATGTGTGGAAGCAGACCAAGGGCACGGAGGAGGTGCCCACCTTTGGATTCAAGTTCTACACCGGGCTTGAGCCCATAAGTGTGAATATAGACAGGATGATAGAGCTCTTCAGACTCGGTGTTGACAACCTGAAGGATGTGTGGGGAATATTTCTTGTAGAGGACCTTGTGGGAGAGATAGAGCGCATAGCCAGAAGCACCAGACATACTTTCCACTTTCCTGACGAGGTGTGGGTAAGGATTGTCTACGAATACATGCTGGCGTTTCACCACAAAAAGCTCTCGCTGGAACACCTGTTGAAGTCGATGGTGCCCCTCTATCATGGCAGGACGGCTTCCTTCTTTCTTGAGGTGGCGAGCCTTTCGAACGATGAGGCAGAGGAGAAGGTGGAGAAGCTTTGTCAGGAGTTTGAAAGGCAGAAGAAGTATTTAGTGGAACTATGGTAAAAAAGGAGGTGTGTGATGGAATCTTTCTTTGAGGCAATAATTGGCCCGCTCAAGGCATTCTTTATAAATACTGCCATGTTCATACCCCACCTTATGGTGCTGGTTGTAATAGTGGTTATAGGGCTTGTGGTAGCCCTTGCTGCAAGGGCGATTACGGCAAGGCTGCTTTCTGCCATAGGGTTTGACACATGGAGTGCAAAGCTGGGGTTTGCCTCGCTTCTACAGAAGGGTGGGGTGGCTATGAGTCCATCTCAGTTTTCCTCGCAGCTTGTATACTGGTTTATTCTAATAGTCTTCGGCCTTGCAGCATTGAGTACACTGGGCACAGAGATTACCGACACGATAGTATCGAGGAGTCTTGAATACATTCCGCGGCTGATTTCTGCAGGTCTACTGCTCGTTATAGGCTGGCTTGTTGCAAGTTTCATAGCAAGGGCAATCCTTATAGCCTGTGTTAATGCAGGGGTTGTCTACGCAAGATTCATAGCGGACGGGGTGAAGATCCTAATCCTCATACTTATATTTGCCATGGCATTTGAGGAACTCCACATAGCCCCCGGAATGGTAAAGATAGCCTTCTCCATACTGTTCGGTGGAATAGTGCTCGCCCTTGCCCTTGCCTTTGGACTCGGCGGAAGGGATGTGGCAAGAAAGATACTTGAAGAGAGAATCAAAAAGGGCGAGAAAAAAGAGGACCATATAGAGCATCTTTAATGCCCGAACCAGCCCAAAAGCCTTGACAATAGATTGCCTATTTTGATACCTTTAATTAAAATCAAAGGCAGTCCCCCGAGTTTATCATCAAAACATAAAGTGTACTGGAGGTGGATTATGAAATGGCGAGCAATTTTGATTGCAGTAGTTATGGTATCTGTGACCACCCTTTACTCAATTAGTGCGACAGCAGGTAATGTGATAGTGAGAAAGGCAACGGGAGAGGTGGTTGCAACAGATACCGTGGCAACACCCAACACTATAGTGGTCAGAACAACAAACTGGAAGGGGCAGGAGTTTATTGTTGGAGCAGCGGTTGAGGACGATACGGTCATAAAGATAGGGGATAGGCCTGCCACTCTCGAAGAGGTCAAAGAGGGTGACAAGGTTGATATAGTATATGAGAGGAATAAAAGGGTAATAGCAAAAACCATAAGAATAAAAAGATGAAAGGATGGTGTGAACAATGAGAAGAAACCTCGCACTCTTTACAATAATAGCATTTTTTGCAGGACTACTGATGGTTTCGGGTTGTGCCAAGAAGGCCGTAAAGCCTGAAGAGAAGGCCGTCGGTGAAGGTGTTGAAAAGGCTATAACAGAGGAGACCCTGCCAGAGGACAAGCTCGGTGAGGGCGCTGGCGTTGAGGAAGGCGCTGTTGAGGGCGCAGCAGTTGGTGAAGGCGCCGTTGAGGAGGCAACTGTGTCGGCAATAAAGGATGTATTCTTCGATTACGACCGTTATTCCATAAGGGAAGATGCCAGAGCCACCCTTGAGGAGAACGCAAAGGTGCTGCTCAATGGCAAGAAGGACGCAAAGATAATAATAGAAGGGCACTGTGACGAGCGTGGCACAGTGGAGTACAACATAGCACTGGGACAGAGAAGGGCAGATGCGGTGAAGAAGTATCTCGTGAACCTCGGCGTTGACCCCTCTCGTATAACCACCGTAAGTTACGGCAAGGAAAAGCCCTTCTGCTTTGAGCACAATGAGCAGTGCTGGCAGGAAAACAGAAGGGCTCACTTTGTCATCAGTGAGTAATCTGTGCCAGAGGGTTGACCTGCGTGTCTCTGTAAGGGCTCAATTCCCCTCTGATACGGAGCTACCATGATGACAGAGGCCTTTTGGAAAGAGTTCGTCCTGTTTGCGACCGTCTTCACGGCGGTCGCACTTTTGCTTTTTATACTTAGAAAACTCTGCCTTAGACTCATAGACAGCTGGGCAAGAAAGACGAGCACAGAGCTCGATAACCTTGTACTTTCAACCCT
>DRQE01000004.1 GCA_011371515.1 Deltaproteobacteria bacterium | reverse complement strand
TGTTATTAAGGAACTCATAGGGGACATTGAAAAGGGTGATACAGAGAAGAAGCACAACATATCACCACTTATAGAAAGGCTCAAACTTGCTCTTGAGGGTAAGCCAGAAGAGGCTGCAAATACAGAGAAAAAAAAACCACCACAGGGGGCACAGCCAAAGGGCTCTAAAGAAAAGAAGGAAGACAGAGGGGGGCGTGATACAGAACACTACATAAGGGTTGATATAGGCAGGGTTGATAATGTTATGGACCTTGCAGGAGAGCTTGTTCTCATACGCAACAGGCTTACAAGCCTTGCCTCAAAGCTGCATGAGCAGTACGGCGATATAGATGTGGTTGGTGATGTTGATGCTGCCATATCACAGCTAAATGTCATTACAACGGATCTTCAACTTGCGGTAATGAAGATGAGAATGCAGCCCATAGAGAAGGTCCTGAGCAAGTTTCCACGCATGGTGCGCGACATCTCAAGGCAGAGGGGTAAAGAGGTGGAGCTTGTCATAAAAGGTCAGGATACAGAGCTTGATAAAACTGTCATAGAGGAGATAGGTGATCCACTGGTGCATATAATAAGAAACGCCATAGACCATGGTATAGAGCCACCCGAAGAGAGGGTCAAACTTGGAAAACCAAGAAACGGAACAATAACTATAACAGCCTGTCAGGAAGGCAGAGACATACTCATATCCATAGAGGACGATGGCCGTGGCATAAATACAGCCAAAATAAAGGAAAAGGCTTTAAAGCTCGGGCTTATATCCCAGAAGGATGCAGACAAGATGCGCGAAAGAGACCTCATGGAGCTGATATTCTCACCGGGATTCTCAACCGCAGACAAAACAGACGATATATCAGGTAGGGGTGTTGGAATGGATGTGGTGAAGACTAATGTTACAAAGATAAACGGTTCAATATTTGTAGATTCTTCCCAAGGAAAGGGAACAAAGATAACCATAAGGGTGCCACTTACACTTGCAATAATACATACCCTTACGGTTGAGACCGCAGGAGAACTTTATGCCATACCGCTTACCATAGTGATAGAGAACAAACGGATAGAGGGGAGTGAAATCAAAACGGTGAACGGGCACGAGGTCATAAACTTAAGGGACGAGATAATAAGGATCGTCAGGCTCGATGAACTCCTCGGAAAAAGCAGTGATAACGGGGGGTCCAAGTACATAGTTGTGGTGGGTGCTGGAGAGAAAAGGCTGGGCTTGCTTGTGGACAGACTCCACGGGCAGGAGGAAATAGTGATGAAGTCTATGGGTGAGTACATGAAGGGTATACAGGGAGTAGCAGGCGCATGTATAACAGGTAGCGGAAGGGTGGTGCTCGTGCTCGATGTTGGGAAACTTATATGGAAGATGGAGGGTATAGGGGTTAACATGGAAAAACTCGTAGTATAGGGAGGGAAAGATGGAGCAAATAAGGGTCCTTGTAGTTGATGACTCAGCGTTTATGAGAAAAATCATCACCGAGATGCTCAGCTCTGACCCGCAGATAGCGGTAATAGATACCGCAAGAAACGGCATAGAAGGTGTGGAAAAGGCAATGGCCCTTACGCCAGATGTAATAACTATGGACATAGAGATGCCGGGCATGAATGGGCTTGAGGCGATAGATGAAATCATGAAGAGGAAGCATATACCCATTATAGTGTTCAGCTCTCTCTCTTCCGAAGGTGCACAGGTAACGCTTGAGGCACTCGACAAAGGAGCCGCAGACTATGTGTGCAAGAATATATCGAGGTCTGTGCTCGATGTGATGCACATGAAAGAGGAGCTTATAAAAAAGGTCAAGGCTGTGGCACACAAGCCCAGAAGTAACGGAAAAGACACCTTGCTTCTGGGGGGTAAGAACATAGGCTCCATTGTAGAGCATCATGGAAAGATAGAGCTTATTACAATAGGCGCATCAACAGGTGGACCAAAGGCGCTTCAGGAGATACTGCCTGCCATACCAAGCAATATAGACAGTGCCATTATTATCACAATCCACATGCCCCCAGATTTTACCAAGGCCTTTGCCGATAGACTCGACAGGGTTTGTAAAATTCCCGTAAAAGAGGCAGAGGATGGAGAGAAGATAAGAGCTGGCAATGTGCTCGTCTCACCCGGTGGAATGCACACAAAGATAAGAAAAAACGGCTTGGCAGGTGGATATGTGAAGATAGACAGAGAGCCAGAGGACGCAATATACAAACCTTCGATAGATATAACCATGCAGACAGCTGCAGAGTGTTATGGAGAGCATGTGCTCGGTGTCATACTGACAGGTATGGGACACGACGGAACGGAAGGTATAAGGGCTATCAAAAAGAGTGGTGGACTGGCAGTGGTTCAGGACGAGTCAACCTGCACAGTGTACGGCATGCCAAGGTCTGTGGTGGAGGCAGGACTGGCAGACAGGGTGGTACCGCTTGATAGAATCCCTCAGGAGATTATAAGGCTGGTGTGAGGAGCTTTCGATGGATATAGTTACCATACTGGGGCTTATTGTAGGATTTGCAGCAATACTGGTAGGACAGGTTCTTGAGGGAGGCTCAATTCATTCCATTATACAGGTTACAGCAGCCCTTATTGTTTTCGGAGGCACCATTGGAGCCGTTCTTATAAACTATCCGCTCCACACTATTATGCTCGCCGTAAAGAACCTCAAGAAGGTGCTATTCAATCCAAAGGTGCAACCAAGGGAGCTTATAAAACAGATAGGAGAGTACGCAACGATAGCAAGAAAAGAGGGGCTTCTTGCCCTTGAGCCAAAGATAAAGGAGATAGACGACCCTTTCTTCGCAAAGGGGCTTCAGCTCATAGTGGATGGCACAGAGCCACAGGCAACAAAAGAGATACTGGAAGTGGACATGGCTTATGCTGAAGAATACGACATGACCTCTGCAAAGGTGTTTGAGTCTGCAGGTGGATACGCACCAACAATAGGTATACTTGGAGCCGTGCTTGGTCTCATTCATGTTATGGAAAACCTTGCAGAGCCAGAAAAACTCGGTGCAGGTATAGCTGTGGCATTCGTTGCCACCGTGTATGGTGTGGGTTCTGCAAACCTTCTGTGGTTGCCTATTGCGGGGAAGATGAAACAGAAGATAAGAGAGGAGACCATAATAAAGGAGATGCTCATAGAAGGACTCATAGGGCTCAGCGAGGGTGAAAACCCCAAACGGCTTGAAGAAAAACTGGAGGGCTTCCTGAAGGCATCCGAAAAGGAAAGCAAGAAGGCAGAGCAATAGAAGATGGCACGCAAGAAAAAACATGAAGAACACGAAAACCACGAAAGATGGCTCGTCTCGTACGCAGACTTTATAACCCTTCTTTTTGCCTTCTTTACCAGCATGTATGCCATATCTTCCGTTAACGAGGGAAAGTTCAGGGTACTCAGCGAATCCCTTGCAATAGCATTCAGCCATTCCATGTATACATCCACAAAGCTTGAGGCAGGCCCAACGGTTATAAGAAATCAGAGAGCCCAGCTTACGGAAAAGTTCAAGAAGGCGTTCACAGGTGATTATCAGAGGCTTAAGATGCTTCTTCACAAACTGGAGAAGACAAAGAAACTTACCCTGCTTCTTGAAGAAAGGGGGGTGGTAATAAGGATTTCAGAAAGCGTGATATTCCCGCCTGCAAGTGCAGAGATAGTGAAAGAGGGCTATCCTGTACTCGATGAGATAGCATCGGCACTTAAGGGTATTCCCAATACCATAAAGATAGAGGGGCATACAGACAATGTGCCCATAAGCACGCCAAGGTATCCCACCAACTGGGATCTTTCCAGCGCAAGGGCAATAGCAATCCTTAAGTATCTCGTCACAAAACACCACTTTGATCCAAGAAGGCTCTTTGCGGTAGGTTATGGTGAGTTCAAGCCAATGGCATCGAATGATACCGTCTCTGGCAGGGCGAGAAACAGAAGGGTAGATATAGTGGTGCTCAACAGCCGTGGACTTGCCGAGGAAATATAACTAAAGCAGCCACAGAACTACTCCGATAAATAGATAAAGCCTTTAAATATGGGGTTGTAGAAGTCTACCAATCTCTGCTATACTTTTAAAAAAGGGGATGGACACAATGGTGGATGGACCCTCAAAGATAAATAATCAGGAGATTATACCTTCAATAGAGGGTATACTGCCGGCAGAAAAGGTGGGCAGAAAGAACCGTGTGCGTGAGGAAGAAAAGAACAGGCACCACCACGAAGAGCCCCCTGAAGAAAAAGAGGAAGACAAGGAAGAACACCGAATAGATATACTTGCCTGAAAGGAGTTGAACCTTAAGTTGGAACTGTGGATACCTGTAGTCGTCGTGCTCGATATAGTTATAGTGGCTGTTCTTGTATTTCTTATCTTAAGGTTCAGGCAGCTGTCCATGGGGAATGGCTCCGTAGAGCTTGAGGCAGAACTTGGCAGACTGAAGCAGCTTGCTTCGAGCTTCGAGGCAAAAGAACGAGAGGTAAGAGAAGCCTTAGAGAAGATTAAAGCCAACCAGACCCGCCTTGACGATATAATAAACAGACTGGAAGAAGCCATAGAGGTGCTCCGCCAGACCCACCACACAGAAGATGACAGGGAAGAAGTCTACCAGCAGGCAAGAGATATGCTCAGAAAGGGTGTGCCCGAAGAAGAGGTTATGAAAAGGCTTGGCATCAGCAGAAGTGAGGTAGCCCTGCTACTTACGGTGGAGAAGATGAGAAAAAATTGACGGGAAAACTCTTCACCCCGGAAAAAATTGGCACCCCTGCAAAAACATTACATTCAGATAACTCCCTTTAAAATAAAGACTTTCCTTTTTTAGAGCCATCCAGCAGAAAGTGGCACAGGTATTGCATCTTATTTGAGGGCAGATAGATTCCCCCAAGGAGGTAAGCCCCATGGATGGTGGTATATATGCTCTGGTTAGTGGTGCAAAGGCTCAGCAGATGATGCTTGATGTGGCAGCAGCAAATATTGCAAATCTTTCCACCCCCGGCTTTAAGAAAGACACCGGTGTCTTTGAGGTCGTCTTCGATGACAGATTGAAAGCCTTCGTCAATGATAGGGATGTTCAGAAGGTAGACCTCTCACAGGGACCCCTTAGAAGAACGGAGAACCCCTTCGATGTAGCCATAGATGGTGAGGGTTTCTTTGTTGTATCAACACCTGCAGGGGAGAGATACACCAGATACGGTGCCTTCACCATGGGCAAGGGCGGTGTGCTGACCACAGCAGATGGCTTCGAGGTGCTCGGTGAAGGGGGAAAGATTGTTCTTTCTGGAGGAAAGCTCACCATAGATAAGGAGGGTAATGTCTTTGAAGACGGGGTAAACATAGATAGACTCAGAGTGGTGAGTTTTCCTGCCGATGCAGAGATTGTAAAGGAGGGGCTGCTTTTCGGGACCACTGTGCCCCCGCTGAAGGGACGCCCTGCAATGGAGATAAGGCAGGGCTATCTTGAAGAGTCCAATGTGGATCCTGTAAGGGAGATGGTCTCCATCATAGAGACCTATAGAAGATACGAGGGGCAGATGAAGTTACTTCAGGCAATGGATGAGGCAACCGGAAGGGTTATAAAAGAGGTATAAAACCAGGAGGTAGTGGAGATGATAAGGGCTCTGTGGACAGCATCAACGGGCATGGAAGCCCAGCAGATGAGGATAGACATGATAGCCCACAACCTTGCAAACATAAATACAGTGGGTTTCAAGAAGGCAAGGATTAACTATCAGGACCTCATATATCAGGAGCTTAAAAGCTCGGGTGTTTCCACATCGCCTTCAACCATACTTCCCTCGGGGCTTGAGATAGGCCATGGCGTGAAACCTGCCTCGACGCACAAGATATTCAGTCAGGGCAATCTGCAGCAGACCCAGAACCCACTGGACCTTGCCATAGATGGTGAGGGGTTCTTTCAGGTTACAAAACCAGATGGTGAGATTGCCTACACCCGAAACGGTGAGTTCAAGGTGGACAATGAAGGTAGAATGGTTACAGCCGAAGGATATGTGCTTGAACCCCAGATAACCATACCACAGGACGCCCTTACAGTAACCATAAGTGTAGATGGAATAGTATCTGTTACACAGCCCGGAGTCTCCACACCCACCGAGGTTGGCAATATAGAGCTTGTAAGGTTCATAAATCCATCGGGTCTTAAATCCATAGGGGGCAACCTCTATCTGCCCACACAGGCATCAGGAGACCCGCTTATAGTTACGCCCGGCACAGAGGGAGCAGGCACCATAGTGCAGGGCTTCCTTGAGATGTCGAATGTGAATGTGGTCGAAGAGATGGTGAACATGATAATGGCACAGAGGGCTTACGAGCTGAACTCAAAGACCATACAGACTACAGACGATATGCTCAGAACCATAAACAACATAAAGAGGTAATACCATGAAGAGGGTTGTAGCCATAGCCACGGTAATAGTAGTTCTGTCCGCCCTGTCTGCCAGCGCATCGCAGAAGGATATAGTGCGTGCCATAGAGAGCTACCTTACCGAAAGGCTTTCCCCATACGGTATGGAAATAGTGGTGGACGATATCACACTCAGAGCTGAAACAGACGGGGTGGAGTTCGACACGGTGAAGATTAAAAGCCCCGACGAGATAAAGCCAAGTGCAAAGGTGCCACTCTATGTAACGCTAAAGAAGGATGGGCTCGTTGTAAAAAGACTGTGGGCATCTGCAAGGGTAAGGCTCTTTACCGATGTGGTGATTGCAAAGAGAAGCCTCAGGGTAAGAGAGGTAATCGGGGCATCGGATGTTACGGTGGAAAGAAGGGAGATAAGAGAGCTTAACTCAGGGTTTGTGAGCTCTCCAGAAGATGTGGTTGGTATGGTGGTAAGAAGACCCATAACAGGTGGAAGACCTGTAAAAAGAGACTACCTCAGGCAGCCTTCTGTGGTGAAAAGAGGTGACATCATCCCTGTTGTGGCAACCAGTGGAGCTATAAGGATAAAGACACGGGCAAAGGCACTTGAGGACGGCTATCCCGGTGGATTTATAAACGCAAAGACTTCCACTGGCAAGGTGCTCCATGGAAGGCTCACCAAGGATGGCAGACTCATAGTAATATTCTGAAGGAGCATATGGTGATGAGAAAGGCTCTTCCCTTAATACTCGTGGCAGTTGCACTCTATCTTACAGGATGTGGTGGACCCAAACGCATAGATGCCTCAAGGATACCTGTAAACTATAAGAAGCCTGAGTACACTGCGGGCTCTCTCTGGCCGGGAGAGACCTCGCAGAACACACTGTTCAGTGATTTTCGTGCAAGGAATGTGGGGGATACCCTTACGATAATAGTATCTGAAAAAACGAGTGCCACCAGAGAGGCTGGAACCTCTACCTCAAGAGAGTCTACAACGGATGTGGGAATAAAGAAGTTTCTCGGTATGCCCACAAGCTTCGGGATGAACAACTTTCTCAACCAAGGCAACCCCTTTAGCCCCGAGGTGCAGGAAGACTACAAGGCAGAGTTCGATGGTTCTGGCAAAACGAAGAGGGCAGGCACACTGGATGCAACCATAACCGTAAGGGTTGTGGATGTACTGCCAAATGGCAACCTCATAGTGGAGGGCAGAAAAGAGACGGTGGTGAACAAAGAGCAGCAGTACTTTATGCTCACAGGCATAGTGCGTCCTGTGGATATATCGCCTGATAACACGGTTCTTTCCACACAGGTCTCTGACCTCAGGATAGAGTACACAGGAAAGGGTGTAATATCGGATGAGCAGGGACCGGGCTGGATGAGGAGGATACTGGACAATGTATGGCCTTTCTAAAAAAGCTCTTTTCGTGGTGGCATTCCTTCTCGTTGCCACCATATGTGAGGGGGCAAGGATAAAGGACATAGCCTTCATCGAAGGGGTGAGGAAGAACTACCTTGTGGGCTATGGACTCGTTGTGGGGCTTAACGGCACAGGAGACAAGACAGGCTCTGTGCAGACGACAACCAGTGTGGCAAATATGCTTAAAAGGCTCGGCATCACACTGGACCCGAAGAGGCTCAGGCTAAAGAATACAGCAGCCGTAATGGTTACCGCAGAACTGCCACCCTTCGTCTCTCCGGGCACGAGGATAGATGTGCTCGTATCCTCCATTGGAGATGCCAAGAGTCTACAGGGCGGAACCCTTGTGGCTACTCCACTCAAGGGGCCTGATGGAAAGGTGTATGCCGTAGCGCAGGGACCTATCTCCATAGGAGGTTTTCTTGCCGGCGGTAAGTCTGCCAAGGTTGCAAAGAACCACCAGACAGCGGGCAGAATACCTAATGGTGCCATCGTCGAAAGAAGGGTGCCTCTCAACCTTGCACAGGCAGGCCAGCTCTCGTTGATACTCAAAGAGCCCGACTTTACCACTGCAAAGAGGATTGAAGATAGCATAAACAAAAGTTTTGGCATGCCGGTGGCACAGGCACTGAGCAGCGGAACCGTAAGGCTAAGCCTGCCAGAAGGTTTTATCTCAAAGCCCGTGGAATTCATTGCCAGCATAGAAAGACTCAGCGTTGAGACAGACACCCCTTCAAAGGTGGTAATAAACGAAAAGACAGGCACCATAGTTATGGGGGAGAATGTGAGCATCTCAACAGTTGCCATATCTCATGGTGATATAACCGTGGAGATAAGCACACAGTACCTTATCTCTCAGCCAACGCCATTCTCAGAGGGTGGACAGACCGTTGTTCAGCCACAGGAGGAGGTAACGGTCGAGGAAGAGAAGGCACGCCTTGTGCTGCTTCCAGAAAGCGTTACCCTTGGCGATGTGGTAAGGATGCTCAACCTTGTTGGCGTAACACCAAGAGACCTTATAGCCATACTTCAGGCAATAAAGGCAGCAGGTGCACTTAAAGCAGAACTTGAAATAATATAAACAAAAAGGGAAGACTCATGCCAGCAATAGAGAACAATATGGCTCCCATACAGCCACTTACAGGTGGGGATAGAAGAGAGAGAGCCCTTGAAGAGCTCAAAAAGGCAACAGAGGAGTTTGAAGCCATATTCATAAACAGTATGCTCAAGGCAATGCGTAACACCATTATTGAAAGCAACCTCTTTCCCGAGCAGGCAGGAAAGGATGTGTACAGGGCAATGATGGATGAATACCTTGCAAAAGAGATTTCACGGTCAGGTGGTGTGGGTATATCTCGTATGCTTTTTGAGGAGCTGTCGAAATACATAGGAGAGGAGGTGTATAGGGGCACAAAGTAGGAGACTTTGAAAGGG
>DRQE01000003.1 GCA_011371515.1 Deltaproteobacteria bacterium | reverse complement strand
TCTGCTCTTACCAGAGGCTCTTCAAGTTCTCTGATAGGTTCAAGCAGTAACCTGAAAGGAAAATAATAGGTTTTGCCAGATGTACTGAAAGTAACAGATGGCCAAGGAGGAATGTTTTGAGCATCCTTTAAAGCTATCTTCTGTTTAACTTTGTAAAGATTATATATTTTGGCTCCGTACAGAAAGGATACAAAATCTCCCTCGTTAATCTCAACTAATGTCCATGCACCGTTGATGCTGTTTGTAAAGCCAGCCATTCCGTGCTTTATACACAAAAGCAGATTTTTCCTGTTTGATACAGAAAGCAGAAAGTAGCTCATATCTTACCCCTGCTTTCATCCCATTTACCCTTGTTAACGCTTACTCTTCTTCCGGCATGACAGGTAAATCCACCGTTGGAAAGATGGTAGGGTGGGTCTGCAAAGACCATGTCAAAGTGGTTTTCTGGAAACTCTTTCAGAACCTCCAGACAATCACCAAGATAGAGTGTGAAGCCCTTTTTTCGATAGTAAGGTTTAATCATAGGAAAAGTAGCAAATGGTCGGGGTGAGAGGATTCGAACCTCCGACTCCCGCCTCCCGAAGGCGGTGCTCTACCAGACTGAGCTACACCCCGACAGAGAATTAATATAACACAATTTTAGCCCACATGAAAGGTGTTTGAAAAGAGGGTCAGTCGGAGAGCCCCTCTTCTTTCAGCTTCCCGTAGGCCTCGCAGCCCTTTTTGTGCCCCATGGCACATGCCCTCTTAAGCAGCCCCATAGCCTTTGGAACATCGAACTCCTTTCCTTCAAGATACATAAGCCCTGCGTTAAAACAGCCTTCAGCATCGCGCAGGGTGCATGCCCTCTCGAAGAAACTTTTGGCCATGGTGTGGTCCTGCTCCACACCCCTGCCAAGAGAGTATATAACCCCAAGATTGAAACAGCCCCGTGCCATGCCAAGTTCACAGCTCTTTCTGAAAGGCTCAACCGAGCGGCTGTAGTCTTCCCTGCCAGCCTTCTTCTCTATACGCATCAGTCCAAGGTTGAAGCAGCCTGATGCATCGTCCATCTTGCAGCCCTTCTCAAAGAGCTCAATCGCTACGGAAGGCTCTTTTTCTACCCCACTACCAGAGGCATACAGATAACCAAGGGTTGAGCATCCAGAAGCATGCCCCATGTTGCATGCCTTCTGGTAGAGCTGGGCTGCTTCTTTGAAGTTTTTAACCCTTCTCTCTATGCCACCTGCAAAGAAGCAAGCCTCTCTGGCTTTTTTACCGCACCTGTCCTTTAGAAAGGCTCTTACCCGATTCAGAACTTCTTCTTTTTGGGCAGGCTCTTTAGAAGGCTCTTTGAGGTACAGCACTGCCCACATGAAACAGCCCTTTACACCCTTACCCTCGCAGGCTTTCTTGAAGTATTCTTCTGCCTTGGTGTCGTTCTTTTCTGTTCCCCTTCCGTAGTAGTGCATGAGCCCTGTAAGGGTGCATCCTGTGGTATCACCAAGCACACATGCCTTTTTGTAGAACTTAAGAGCCATCTTAAGATTCTGCTCTACATCCTTACCCTTATCGTACACCTTTCCAAGCTCGGTACAGCTTTTGGCAACACCAGAGTTGCAGCTCCGTTTAAGTGTCATCAGGCTGTCTGCCCCATGGGAAAGACTAACAGAGGTAAGAAGATAGAGAACCACATATATTACAACTCTCACTGGCAAGCTCCTTGTCTGAAAACCCTATTTGCTTAATCTTACAACCCACAGCCTTTCTATTTCAAGCACTTTTAATCTATTTGACAATCCCCTTTCAATCCTGTTATATATCATTGATTATCCTGCAAAGGAGAGGCTATCCTTCATGAACCAGCGTGAACAATGGGCAAGCCGAATAGGGCTGATTCTTGCCATGGCAGGCAACGCCATAGGGCTTGGTAACTTCCTTAGGTTTCCCGTGCAGGCTGCTGAAAATGGTGGCGGAGCCTTCATGATACCCTACTTTATCTCCTTCATCATACTTGGCATCCCCCTTATGTGGGTGGAGTGGGGTATAGGCAGATATGGTGGCACAAGGGGACACGGCACAGCCCCCGGTATATTCGATGCCCTGTGGAAGAACAGGCTTGCAAAGTACATAGGTATACTGGGAATATTCCTGCCGCTCGTGATACTCATATACTATACCTACATATGTTCATGGACGCTGGCGTTCAGTTTTTCTTCTCTATTGAATCTATATCCCACACCTGAAGTAACCCATGGGGTGAGCTCTCCAAAGGAGTATCTTGCCCCTTATCAGAACTATCTCTATAACTACATAGGTGCCACAACCGAGGGCCCCCTTATGAGCCCTGAACCAGTGGCTTATCTTTTCTTCTTTATAACCCTCGGTATAAGTTTCTGGATTCTCTCAAGGGGTATAAGCGGAGGAATAGAGAAACTCAGCAAGTTCGCAATACCTCTACTTTTTGTAATGGCAGCAGTGCTTTTTGTAAGGGTTATAACCCTTAAGTCTCCGGTTGACCCTGAGATGAATGCCATAAAGGCATTCTCCTTTCTATGGGAGCCCGACCTGAGCGGGCTTTTAAGCCCCAAGGTGTGGCTTGCTGCTGCAGGGCAGATATTCTTTACCCTCTCGCTTGGGATAGGCGCCATACTTACCTATGCG
Organism: Deltaproteobacteria bacterium; assembly: GCA_011371515.1. GTDB lineage: Bacteria > Desulfobacterota > GWC2-55-46 > GWC2-55-46 > DRQE01 > DRQE01. Next base: position 253 of record DRQE01000003.1, on the reverse strand, counting down.
AGCTATGTTAAGAAGGATGAAGACATTGCCCTCGATGGGCTATCCACGGCAAGCCTCAACGAGTTTGCAGAAGTTGTATTTGGCTCCACAATAGCCATAGTATCTGCGGTGATATTCTTCGGGTTCAGCGGTGCAAAAGAGGTTGCCAGTGGCGGGGCGTTCAAGCTCGGGTTTATAAGCATGCCTGCCATATTCAGCCACATGCCCTTCGGTGAGTTCTTCGGGTTTCTGTGGTTCCTGTTGCTATTTTTTG
>DRQE01000002.1 GCA_011371515.1 Deltaproteobacteria bacterium | reverse complement strand
CGGACTCAAGATATATCTGTCCGTCTGTAATAGATATAACATTTGTTGGTATGTATGCAGACACATCGCCTGCCTGTGTTTCGATAACGGGAAGTGCGGTGAGTGAGCCACCACCAAGCTCGTCTTTCAGTTTTGCAGCCCTTTCAAGAAGCCTTGAATGTAGATAGAACACATCACCGGGATATGCCTCTCGTCCCGGAGGACGCCTCAAAAGAAGCGAAAGCTGCCTGTACGCAACGGCGTGTTTTGAGAGGTCATCGTATATCACAAGGGCGTGCATGCCGTTATCTCTGAAGTACTCACCTATGGTGCATCCCGTATAGGGCGCAAGGAACTGTAACGGCGCAGGGGTACTTGCCGTTGCAGAGACAACCACCGTGTAGTCCAGAGCGCCTGCCTCACGCAGCTTTTCTACGAGGAGTGCCACAGTGGACTGCTTCTGCCCCACTGCCACATATATGCAGAATACATTCTGCCCCTTCTGGTTTATTATGGTGTCAACACATATTGCGGTCTTACCGGTCTGGCGGTCTCCTATTATGAGCTCACGCTGGCCCCTGCCTATGGGTATCATGGCATCTATTGCCTTTATACCTGTCTGAAGGGGCTCTTTAACGGGCTTTCTGACCACTATTCCGGGAGCCTTGACCTCCACCCTTCTGTATTCCTTTGCCTCTATCGGGCCTTTCTCATCGAGGGGTCTTCCCAGTGGGTCTATGACTCTACCCATAAGCTCTTTACCAACGGGCACCTGAACTATCTTGCCGGTTCTTCTTACTGTATCGCCCTCTTTGACATCGTGGTCAGAGCCAAATATTGCAGCACCCACATTGTCTTCTTCAAGGTTCAGTACCATGCCGTAGATATTTCCCGGAAACTCCACAAGCTCTCCTGACATGGCACGCTCAAGCCCGTAGATCCTTGCGATACCGTCGCCTATAGAGATAACCGTGCCTATCTCTGCAAGGTCTATTTCCTTTTCGTAACCCTTTATCTGTTTCTTAATAAGCTCGCTTATCTCCTCTGCCTTAAACATATCAGCTCACTCCTTCCAGTAATTTTTCTTTCATCCTTTCAAGCTGTGTTTTTATACTACCGTCAAATATGGTGTTGCCTATCTTTATAATCAATCCGCCTATAAGGCTGGGATTCTCACGGGTTGTAAGAATAACCCTGTTGCCGCTTTCCTTCTCTATCTTCTCCTTTACTGCCTTTATCATCTCCTCTTCCACACCCTTTGCCACCTCAACGGTAACACGGATTCTGCCGGCAAGCCTGTCCTCCATCTGTGAGTACATCCTTGTAATCTCGTCAAGAAGCCTTATATGGCGTCTTTCAACAAGAAGAGAGAGAAACTTCACTATCACAGCCGAAAGTGCGAGCTCTTTAGAAAGTTCTTCCACTATCGCCTTTCTCGTTTCTATCCTGTACATGGGGTTGAGGAGTACCTTGTAGAGTACGGGGGAGGCGCCAAAGGCAGCGGCTGCCTTCCTGAGCTCCTCACCGTACTGCTCGTATCTCTGCTCCTCTCTGCCTATGTCTATGAGTGCCTCTGCGTATCTTTTTGCAAGTGTGGTTTTGCGCATCAGTTAAGTTTCAACCTCTCTATATAGGTCTTTATTATTCTTTCCTGATCTTCCCTCGTTATGTTGTCTTCCAGCAAGCTGCGTGCCATCTCTATGGCGTTTTCCACAACCTCTCTCTGCACGCGCATGCGTGCCTTTCTTACCTCCTGCTCAACGCTTCTTCTTGCCTGCTCTTTGAGGGTCTCTACAGTGGCATGTGCCTCTTTTATTATCCTGTCTCTTTCTGCCTCTGCCTCCTCTATTATGCGCCTTCTCACCTCTTCCATCTTCGCCTCAAAGCCCGCCATCTTCTCCTTGTACTCTCTGAGCTTCTCTTCTGCCTCTTTCTTTATCCTCTCTGCCTCTTCTATGGCACCCTTTATCTTCTCTGCCCTCTCTTCAAGAAGGCCCCTTATCCACCTTGTCCAAGCATACCATCCGCCAATAACGAGCAGTATGAAGTTAAGTATCTTCCAGCCCATACCACTTGAGCCTTCCTCTCCACCACCGCCGCCTGCAAAGGCAAGCTCTGGAAGGGCAACCATGAGGAGCAGTAAGGCCAGCCTTCTGTCGAGTATCTTCTCTGCGATTGTTCTGGACAGGGCGGGGATATTATCTTTCAGTGTCTGCATTATGCCCTTCTCTGTGCTCTCAAGCTCCTCTTTTGCCTTCTGGAGTTCTGCCTGTGCCTCTTTTCTTGCCTTCTCGACGATGGAGTTGCTCTCTGCCACAGCCTTCTCTCTTATGCGTGCCCTCTCTTCCTGTGCCTTTGCAACACCCTCTTTGAAGCGCCTGTCGTATTCCTCGAAGCCCTTCTTTGCACTCTCCTCAAGTTCCTCTGCCTCTTTCAGTGTTCCGTCGGTGCGCTGCCTCCTCTCTTCGAGCACATCCATTACAGGCCTGTAGAGAAGCCTGTTGAGCGCATAGAGAAGCACAAAAAAGACTACTATCTGGTAGATTAGCGACTGGTCTAAACTTATCATCCCTTTACCCCCCTGAGAAAGAGAAGCGAAACTTAAACAATTAAGCGTTTTTTACTAACATATATGGAGGGGAAAGTCAAGTGGTATGTTTTTTTGAAAGGGCCCCGCAGGGTAGCAGGGCCCTCCAAGCAAGGCTCTTGCCTGTCATATCCACTTGAGCCAGTGTTTGTATTGCTCGTTCTTTCCCCTTATTATCTCGAAGAAGACCTTCTGTACGAGTTCTGTTATGGGTCCCGGCTTTCCATTTCCTATCTTTCTATCGTCCACCTCTCTTATGGGCGTTATCTCGGCAGCCGTGCCTGTAAAGAATGCCTCGTCTGCCATGTAGAGCTCATCCCTTGTAAACCGCTCTTCTACCACCTCTATACCGAGGTCCCATGCTATCTCTATGACCGACTCTCTGGTAATACCCTTCAGTATGGATGTAAGCGGTGGTGTTTTGAGCACACCGTCCTTTGCTATGAATATGTTTTCTCCGCTGCCTTCACTGACGAAACCGTCTGGGTCGAGCATAATGGCTTCATCGTACCCGCACGAGACGACCTCTCTTTTTGCCAGTATGGAGTTCACGTAATTGCCCACTATCTTTGCCTTTGTCATGGACACATTCACATGGTGTCTCGAAAAGGAAGAGACCTTTGCCCTTATACCGTTCTTTATACCCTCTTCACCGAGGTATGCACCCCACTTCCATGCAGCAATCACCACATCCACGGGGTTGTCTCCCGGATATAGGCCCATGTTTCCGTAACCTATAAATGCTATGGGCCTTATGTATGCCTCGTCAAGCCTGTTTGCCCTCACGGTCTCCACTATGGCATCGTTTATTTCCTCTTTCGAGTAGGGTATCTCCATCTGTGCCACATGGGCAGAGGCAAAGAGCCTTTCGGTGTGCTCTTCGAGCCTGAATATGGCACTTCTTCCGTCTTCTGTGCGGTAGCACCTTATGCCCTCGAACACACCAAGCCCGTAATGGAGCGTATGGGTGAGAACATGCACCTTTGCCTCATCCCACCCGACGAGCTTTCCGTTAAACCATATCTTCTCTGTCTTTTCCACCTTAACCTTCTCCTTGGTTGTTTATGGGTTCTGGTCTTTTTACTGCCTGCCTCTGTGGGCAACAACAGATTCGCACCACCTGCTCAGTCGTTTACAGGCTCTGTTTTTATTATCCTCCAGCTTCGGTCTGAAAGAAGATAAAGCCTCTTCTTTCCGTCCTCCACAACCGCCATATCTCTGAGGGCTATAATACTTATGGGTGTACCTTCTATGGGAGCCTCTTCTTTTATCTCTTCGGCCAGCGGGGCTCCATCCCGCAGTTCTGCCTTCTTGACCACCACAACGGGTGTGGCACCAAGCCTTACGAGTGCCTTTATTCTGAGAAAGTCCTCGTCGGTGGTAACCACACAGCCTCTGGTATCTCTGGGTATGTTTATACGCTCTGGCTCATCTGTCGCATGAAGCCATATACCATATCCGCCCTTTCCTTTCAACCTGTCGAAGGGATTAGGGTAGTCCATCACGAGGGCACCCACACCGTACTTCCGGTGAAGCCTTCTGCCATCTATGTATTCGGTAAAGAAGTATACACCCTCCGGTGTTTTGAGGTCTCCCTCTTTCTGCTTGTCTCCAGCCACCTTTCCTGTTGTAACCCTGTAGGTGGAAAGGGGCTTCAGGGTGTGGTCATAGATGGTAAGGGTGTGCCTGTCTTTTTCTACGAGCAGAAGATACTCGCCCTCTTTAAGTTTTACCAGCACCTCCTCTGCATCTGCACCAGCACCCCAGAGCACAACCACAATAAGCGCCATTACTGCAAGAACCCTTCTTACCATGGAACCCTTATGTGCCAGTCCTTTTTACCTCCTGTGCCTTCTCTGTCATGATGCAGTTTCCGTCGAAGAGCACCCCTTCGCTTATTATGAGTGTTGGGGTTCTTATGTCTCCGTAGACCCTTGCAGGGGCTCTAAGCTCCACTCTGTCTTTTGCCGTGATTACGCCGTGCACCTCGCCTGATACCACGATGTCTCCCACATTTATCTCTCCCTCGACACGGGCTCCCTCACCCACAAGAAGGGTGCCGTCGCTCGTAATCTCGCCCTTGAAAGAGCCGTCTATCCTTGCAGTGCCCTCAAAACTCATCTTTCCGTCTATGTGCATCCCCTTGCATATGACCCCTACTATTTCTGAAGCCATACTGTAGCCTCCTCTTTTTTTGAATAGTCCTGTTACCCCTCTACCTGCCAATTGTCCTTAAAAGCCCTATTATGCGTTCCCGCTCTTCGGGGCTGTAGAACTCTATCTCTATCTTTCCTTTGCCCCCTTGCTCTTTGAGGCTTACCTTCGTTCCAAACAACCCCCGAAGTTCCTCTTCAAGCCCCTTTGTGTGTATGTCTTTCTTTTCAGCCGCCACACGGGTTGACCTTCCCTTCTTCTCCTCTGAAAGCCTTTTTACAAGCCTTTCGGTCTCCCTTACAGAAAGCCCCTTTGCTATGACCTTTCTTGCAACCTCCCTCTGAAGGGGTCTTTCCTCAAGTGAGAGGAGTGCCCTTGCGTGTCCCATGGTAAGGCGGCCTGAAGAAAGCTCTTCTTTCACCTCATCGGGCAACTTAAGTAGCCTCAGGTAGTTCGCCACCGTTGCCCTGTCTTTACCCACCCTCTTTGCCACCTCTTCCTGTGAAAGCCCAAACCCTGTAAGCACCCTGTAGGCTTCTGCCTCCTCTATGGGGTTGAGCTCCTCGCGCTGGATGTTCTCTATGAGAGATAGCTCCAGAGCCTCCTCGTCGCCTGCCTCCATCACTACCACAGGCACCTCTTTTAGCCCCACCATACGGCTTGCCCGAAGCCTTCTCTCGCCTGCAATGAGCTCGTATCTTTCGCCCTTCTTTCTTACCACCAGTGGCTCTATTATACCCTTCTCCCTTATGGATGCCGCAAGCTCTCCGAGGGCATCTTCGTCGAATACCTTTCGGGGCTGACTCTTCGAGGGATAGATTTTTTCAATACTGCACATAAAGAATTTTTTGTCTCCCTCTTTCTTCTCCCCTATAAGTGCCGAGAGCCCTCTTCCCAGTGCCTTCTTTTTCATGCCACCATACTCCGCCTCTTTATCATCTCTCTTGCAAGGTCCATGTAGCTTGCACAGCCCTTTGAGTTTATATCGTAGAGTATTATGGGTTTTCCAAAGCTCGGTGCTTCACTGAGCCTAACATTCCTTGGTATCACCGTTGAGAAGACCTTGTCCGGAAAGAACCTCTTCACCTCTTCCGTAACCTGCCTTGAAAGGTTGTTTCT
>DRQE01000001.1 GCA_011371515.1 Deltaproteobacteria bacterium | reverse complement strand
GGGAGCTCAAGAGCCGCCATCCACCACTTGCAAGGATAGAGTCTCTATCCATTGAAAGGCTTAAGCCTGCCATGTACTCAGGCTTCAGTATAGCCGAAAGCCAGAGTCAGCCCCGAAGACTTCCCGTAGTACCGCCTGATGTGGCAACCTGTAGCGATTGTCTCAGAGAGCTTTTCACCAGAGAAGACAGAAGATACCTCTATCCCTTCATAAACTGCACAAACTGCGGACCCCGCTATTCCATAATAGAAGAGGTGCCATACGATAGATGCCAGACCACCATGCGCACCTTCAAGATGTGTAAGGAATGCCTTGCCGAATACCACAACCCCTCAGACCGCCGTTTTCACGCCCAGCCCAATGCGTGCTGGCAGTGTGGCCCACAGGTATGGCTTTCAGACAGGTATGGAAACAGGGTCTGCGAGGGGCAGGAGGCAATCGATAGGGTAAGAGAGCTACTTAAAGAAGGGGCGATAGTTGCGGTTAAGGGGCTTGGTGGGTTTCACCTTGCCTGTGACGCAGAGAACAACGAGGCTGTAAGGCTTCTGAGAGATAGAAAGTGCCGTCCCTTAAAGCCGTTTGCTGTTATGTCTCCTGATGTAAAAGCTGTAAAGAGCTATGCCCATGTAAGCCCCGAAGAAGAGAGGCTCCTTAAATCGGCTGAAAGCCCCATAGTGCTTTTAAGAAGGCTTCCATGGTGCCCACTATCAGAGCTTGTAGCCCCTGAAACCGAGCTTCTCGGTGTGATGCTTGCCTACACACCACTGCACCACCTTGTTACAAAAGGGTTTACTGCCCTCGTTATGACGAGTGGCAACATGGCAGATGAACCGATAGAGCTTAACAATGAGGATGCTCTTGAAAGACTCTCACACATTGCAGACTACTTTCTTCTTCACAACCGCCCGATACACACTCGCGTAGATGACTCCATAGTAAGGCACACAAGAAGGGGTACTACCATGCTCAGGCGTGCAAGGGGATACACCCCGCATGTGGTACGCATAGCAAAGGATAGCCCCCAGCTTTTAGCCCTTGGTGGGGAGAAGAAACAGAGCATCACCATCGTTACCTCTGGCTATGCCATAATGAGCCAGCACATAGGGGAGCTATCCACACTCAAGACCCTTGAGTTCCTTGAAGAGACCGTTGAGAAACTTAAAAGGCTATTTGACATAAAGCCCGCTGTTGTGGTGCACGACATGCATCCGGACTACCTTACCACAGCCTTTGCAAAGGAGTATGCCAAGAAACACTCCATAGAAGACAGGATGGTCATCGCCGTTCAGCACCACCATGCACACATAGCAAGTGTCATGGCAGAGTGGGGGCTTAAGGGTGAACTCGTAGGGGTTAGTTTCGATGGCACAGGCTATGGAACAGATGGCACAGTGTGGGGTGGTGAGTTTCTCGTGGCAACAGAGAAGGACTTTACAAGAGAAGCCCATCTTGTCTATATACCCATGCCCGGCGGAGAGAAGGCAACTCAGGAACCTTGGAGGATGGCTACAGCCTATCTACACGCCATATATGGGGACAGAATGGATGACTATCCTTCAGACTTTCTCAATCGGGTTGGCGAGGGAAAGGTTGCTGCCATGCTGAAGCTCATTGAGAACAGAATAAACACCCCGCTTACATCGAGTGCGGGAAGACTCTTCGATGCAGTGGCATCTCTTGCAGGGCTTAAAGACAGGATAACCTTCGAAGGTGAGGCGGCGGTAAGGCTGACAGAACTTGCAGAAAGGGAAGGAGATAGGTCTGGTTATCCCTTCGAGATAAGAGAAAACGGCACCATGGAGGTGGACACATTACCGGCCGTGGAGGCGGTCGTAGAAGAGGTGAAAAAAGGCGTGCCAGTGACGGTCGTAGCCCGAAGGTTCCACAACACCCTTGTGCTCATGATAGTGGAGGGGGTGGACATACTCTGTGAAAGAACGGGTATAGACCGTGTGGCTCTTTCAGGCGGGGTCTTTCAGAACAGGCTTCTTCTCGAAGGGGTTGCAGAAAGGCTTGAGAAGATGGGGCTCAGGGTATATCACAACCAGCGCTTTCCCGTAAACGACGGGGGTCTATCCCTCGGGCAGGCTCTTATAGGGCTTGAAAGGAGCCAGAGAGATTGATAATCTAAACCCTGTTCATTACATTGAGGAGGTGCCCTGATGTGTCTTGGCATACCGGCACTGGTGGTTACTATCAAAGACGATGAGGCTGTTGTTGATGTGGCAGGTGCAAGAAGAAGGGTGAGTGCTGCTCTTACAGAGGGAGTGAAGGAAGGCGATTATGTGATAATTCATGCAGGCTTTATAATCCAGAAGATAGACACAGAGAGGGCAGAAGAGACACTGAAGATGTTAAGAACCATTGGCACAGGACCATGAAATACATAGAGGAGTTCAGGGATAGCTCACAGGTAAGAAGAATACTGGATGCCATAGAGGCTCTCGGGTTTACAGAGGATGTAAACCTTATGGAGATATGCGGCACCCATACTCACTCCATATCGAAATACGGTATAAGGGGTGTTATGCCTTCGGGCGTAAGGCTCCTTTCAGGGCCGGGCTGTCCTGTGTGTGTTACAACAGAGGAAGAGATAGATGCCATCGTCAAGTTTGCAAGAGAAAACAGGGATGTGGTGATAGCCACATTCGGGGATATGATAAAAGTGCCAGGGAGTGTGGGTTCTCTTGAAGGTGTAAGGGCAGAAGGGGCTGATGTAAGGGTGGTCTATTCTCCACTTGATGCGCTCAAGATAGCCATAAAAGAGACGGAAAAAGAGGTTGTATTCTGTGCAGTTGGTTTCGAGACCACTGCCCCAGCGGTTGGCGCAACGGTGCTCAAAGCTATAGAGCAGGGGGTGGACAACTTCTCCATCCTGTCTCTACACAGGCTCACCCCGCCTGCAATGCGTGCACTTATGGAGTCTTCAGATGTCAGGATAGATGGATTCATCTGTCCGGGACATGTGACAACCATTATAGGAAGTGTTGCCTACAGGTTTCTTGCAGAACAGTACCGAACACCCTGTGTTGTGGCAGGTTTCGAACCTCTGGATGCACTGCTTGGTATATACATGCTTCTCAAACAGATAAAAGAGGGTAGAGCAGACATAGAGGTTGAGTACTCACGGGTGGTAACAGCTGATGGCAATCCAAAGGCGAAAAGAATACTGGAAAGGCTCTTCAAGGTCGTAGACGCAGACTGGCGAGGGTTCGGGCTTGTACCCATGAGTGGGCTCAAGCTCAAAGAGGAGTTCTATTTATACGATGCGGAAAAGAGGTTTTACATAAGAAGGGTTGAACCAGAGGATGGAAGTCCTGAATGCAGGTGTGGTGATGTTCTGAGAGGCCTTATAACACCTGAAGAATGCCCACTCTTCAACACCATATGCACACCAGAAAGCCCACGAGGACCCTGCATGGTATCCACAGAAGGTACCTGTGCCGCATATTACCGTTACGAGAGGAGATAACCCATGAGCCAGAGGATAATGCTTGCCCATGGGGCAGGAGGTGCCAAAACAGAGGAACTCATAAAGGAGGTCTTCCTTGAGGCATTTGGCAAT